>JAQICG010000373.1 GCA_027858635.1 Gammaproteobacteria bacterium
GTTTAAGATTGTTTGTGAATAAACTCACCAAACTGCTCAGGATACAAGAACAACCGCTATACCAGGTGGCGTAGCGGTTGAAATAGCTTTATTTTTTCTCTTTAGCTAGAGAAGCATTAACTCGTTCTCTAAGCTCTTTTCCTGGTTTAAAATGCGGCACGTACTTGCCGGGTAGAGAAACCGAATCCCCGGTTTTTGGGTTTCTACCCGAACGTGGCGGCCTGAAGTGTAATGAGAAACTACCAAATCCTCTGATTTCGATTCTCTCACCCGTCGCTAACGAATTACTCATTCGTCCCAACAGACATTTAACTGCCAGTTCTACATCCTTGTAGGCAAGATGCGTTTGTTTGCGTGAAATCCTTTCGATCAATTCAGACTTCATCACTGACTTTTCTATTGATTCTTCAGTCATTATAATTTTGAAACCTTCTTTGATTAGCCGCCTGCGTATACTTCTCTATATGTAGCAGTAAAAACTACTTTTCGCCAGCATCCATTTGCTCTTTCAGCAAATCACCGAAGGTTGTTGCTGCCGATTCCTGCGACTTGGAATAGTCTTTCATCGCTTCGCTTTCATCCTGGTAATCTTTTGCTTTCACAGAAAGATTCAGAACCCGGCTCTTACGATCAACGCCCATCAATTTAGCTTCGACTTCATCACCGACTTTCAGCACTGTGGTCGCATCTTCAACGCGATCACGTGAGAGTTCGGAAGCACGCAATGTGCCTTCTACGCCTTCACCTAAATCGATGCTAGCGCCTCTGGCGTCAACAGCTGTAACCTTACCTTTAACGATTGCGCCTTTCTTGTATTCAGCCATGTAGGTTGAAACAGGATCCTGCTCCATCTGCTTGATACCCAGAGAAATACGCTCACGCTCAGGGTCGATTGAAAGCACAACCGCTTCGATGGTGTCGCCTTTCTTGTAATCGCGAATGGCTTCAACGCCTTCCACATCCCAGGAAACATCGGACATGTGAACCAGACCGTCGATATCACCATTCAGGCCGACGAACACGCCGAAATCAGTAATGGATTTAATGACACCTGATACTTTGTCGCCTTTATTATGGGTCGCGGAAAACTCGTCCCATGGATTAGGCTTGCACTGTTTCATGCCCAGTGAAATACGACGACGTTCAGGATCAATATCCAGAATCATAACTTCAACTTCGTCACCCAGTGTTACTACATTGCTGGGGCTGACGTTCTTGTTGGTCCAGTCCATTTCAGAAACATGAACCAGGCCTTCAACGCCGTCTTCGATTTCAACAAAGCAACCGTAATCGGTGATGTTGCTAACTTTGCCCATTAGGCGTGAACCTTCGGGATAACGACGCGCAATTTCCGCCCATGGATCCTGACCTAACTGTTTCAGACCCAGTGACACACGTGTTTTCTCTTTGTCGTACTTAAGCACAACCACGTCGATTTCATCACCCACTTCAACAATTTCTGAAGGATGACGAACACGTTTCCAGGCCATGTCAGTGATGTGCAACAGACCATCAATACCACCTAGATCAAGGAATGCACCATAATCGGTAAGATTTTTAACAACACCTTTAAGTGTCTTGCCTTCTTCTATGCTGTTCAGCAGTTCTTCACGCTCAGCACTGTATTCATTCTCAACAACCGCACGACGTGATACCACAACGTTGTTACGCTTCTGATCAAGTTTAATAACTTTAAACTCAAGCTCTTTACCTTCCAGGTAAGAGGTGTCTCTAACAGGTCGAACATCAACCAATGAGCCTGGGAGGAACGCACGAATATCGCCCAGCTCGACGGTAAAGCCGCCTTTAACTCGACCAGTGATAACACCCGTAATAATTTCTTCAGCTTCGAATGAAGTTTCCAGTGATTTCCATGCTCTGGCACGTTTCGCTTTTTCACGTGACAGTCGTGTTTCACCGTAACCGTCTTCAACGGCTTCAAGCACAACTTCAACATCATCACCGACAGCCACTTCCAGCTCGCCAGCCTGATTATAAAATTGACTTTCAGGGACAACGCCCTCTGATTTGAGCCCGGCTGCGATAGTGACATAACCGTCATGGATCTCAACAACAGTACCGGTGACTACGGTACCTGCGGTCATTTCTGTATGAGTCAAGCTCTCTTCGAATAATTCTGCAAAATTTTCAGACATAATAATTTAGTTTTTATGCATATCTACCGTTTAGGATTTAGTAATAAATATACATTAGGTTGTGGTTAAATATATGATCTATGGAATGTTTTCCCAGACCGCTAGTTTTCAAACTTTCAACAAACGCTGCTCAACCAGTTGCATGACTCTGCCACACACCTGCTCGATATCCAGATCGGTCGTATCGATAACGATGGCATCTTCCGCCGCTACCAACGGCGAAACTGATCGCGTTGAGTCTCTTTCGTCGCGCTCCTTGAGCTCGACGGTGAGCTCCGAGAGATTAACACTAACTCCTTTGTCTTTCAACTGCTTACAACGCCTTTTTGCACGTTCTTCGGCACTGGCGGTCAGAAATATTTTCAGCTCAGCGTCGGGGAAAACCGTCGTCCCCATATCCCGGCCATCCGCGACCAGTCCGGGGGCGCTGGCAAAGTTTCTCTGCTTGTCGAGCAGCGCCTGTCGCACTTCGGGAATGGCGGCGATTTTCGAAGCCCGCACCCCTACGGCCTCGCTGCGTATCGCTTCTGAAACGTCTTCGCCGTCCAGATAGATGCGCAAGCTCTCCTCTGAAGATACATACTCGATGCCAATATTCCCTGCTAATTCAACAAGTTGGGAAATATCATCAAGATCAGGCCGGTCTCCGGCACTCAGAGCCAGAAGCCGGTACAGGGAGCCGCTGTCGAGAATATGCCAGCCAAGCATTTTTGCCAGCCCCAGACAGACCGTGCCTTTGCCGACGCCACTGGGGCCATCCAGCGTGATTACCGGGACTTTATCGCTCATCATCAATCACTC
>JAQICG010000082.1 GCA_027858635.1 Gammaproteobacteria bacterium
CCCTTGTTTCTGATGGTTTTGATAATCACGGGTTTTTTGGGGTCTTTTTCGATTTTTTTTCTTATTTTTGAAATGGCCATATCGGCGGAGCGATCCAGTGGACACCATTCACGACCGGACATCAGCGCAAGAATATCATCGCGAGTGAGTACCTTTTGCGGTTTGCGGGTTAGTGCTTCCAGCACCTGGTATTCATTGCCGGTAATGTAAATCGGCACACCATCCGGCGAAGTGAGGGTTTGATCGATGGTATTGAGCACCCAGCCGGCGAAGCAGATCTTGTGTTTATGAACAGTGTAAGCAGCCGGCTTGTTTTTGCTGATTCGTCGCAATACGGAATGAATGCGTGCGACTAGCTCCTGTTCTTCAAAAGGCTTGGTGATGTAGTCATCGGCGCCAATGTCCAGGCCACTGACTTTGTCGCTGATGTCGGCTCTGGCGCTGAGGAAAATAATCGGGATATCCGAAGCCTGGCGTATTTCCTTTGCCAGTTCCAGACCGTTTTTACCCGGTAACATGATGTCGAGCAAGATCAGGCTGTAGCCATCCGCTTTAAGATGTTGGTGTAGTTCATTACCGTTATGTGCAGTATGGGAAATAAAGTGGGCCCGTTCCAGGTAACGACTGATGAGTCGACTTAATCGACGATCATCTTCAACAATTAGAATTTTAGGTTCGATAATGTCCACAATATTATAATCACTATATAAAGTCAGTCATAAATTGAATTGAGTTCATCCATGTTCTACAAGTTTATTTTTCCGGTACGGAGTCGCAATACTGAAACTGACGCATTATGGCACGTGGAGCATCTACGAAAAAGGCTTCAAAAAGAATGGGTTTAGCCTGCGGACAACCTGCTGTTAAATATGGGTGTTTTTGAGTATTTTTAGAAACATTAAAGAAGATCGTGCAGTTTTTTAATAAGGTCCTGCGGGCTGTAGGGCTTTCGCAGCCTTGGAAAGGGTTCCGGCGCGCAACAACTTTGTTTCTGCGCTTCCATTTCTGCGGCGGTGGTGAGCAGTATCCTCAGCTTAGGAAAGTGCTCATGTGCCCACGTGGCCAGCTCACATCCGTCCATGTTACCCGGCATGACGATGTCACTGAATAACAGGTCTATATTGGGGTTATTATTTAAGATAACCTGTGCCTGCGCAACATTATCCGTATCAATAATATTCAGGTTGAGCAGGCTGAGCGAGCGCAGGACAAAGCGTCTGACAGCATCTCGATCTTCAACAACAAGTATAGTCTCGGAATTAAAGGATGCTTCCTCGTGTTCAGGGAGCTCAGTTTTTTGTAGTGCCTGCGCAGGCTGAGCAGGAAATTTCATGTTCAGGCTGGTACCGTTACCAGGTGAGCTAAGAATATTAAGTTCACCATTGGATTGCTGCAGAAAACCATATACCATGCTTAGACCCAGTCCATTTCCTTCATTTTTCTTGGTAGTGTAAAAAGGTTCAGTGGCGTGTTCAAGTACCTCACTATTCATGCCCGTGCCGTTGTCATTTAAAGTGATGAGAACGTATTCCTCGTCACTCTTTGGCCCTCCGGTTACCGTCGCCGTAATAGATGCTTCACCCCCATTGGGCATGGCATCGCGAGCATTGATCATAACATTAAGCAGGGCGCTTTCGAATTGTGCAGGGTCAACCTTGATATAAGGGAGATCATTCTGGATATCGATGGATAACTTTATACAATCGCCCAGCGTGCTCCGAATTAAATGCGTGAAGGCGTTTATGGTTTCACCGGCATCAATCGTTTGAGGGGTAATAGCTTTTCCCCTGGAGAAAGCCAGTAATTGCCGGGTCAGGCTGATGCTGTCGGTTATGGCTGAACGGGTATCATCGAGCAACTCTTTCGCATCGCTCTGTCTGTCATAATGATCGGCATATAGATCTTCATATAGCTCAAGGTTGCCTTTGGCAATGGTCATTAAGTTGCCGAAGTCATGGGCTACACCGCTGGTAAGTTTACCGATCGCCTCCATCTTTTGATCATGCGCTTCCTCTTCCTGCTGCTTCAGAATATCGGTGATATCACGAGCGGTACCTTCAATAAAATTCGATGAGCTTTCAGAGGTCTGCATTGACAAGGCGACCCAGCGTATTTCATTATCTTGCCGCCTCATGCGGGCATGATGGTTAACCAGATGGCCGTCGCTCTCTGACAGGGCGTTGATGAAATCGGCATACTCGTCGAAATTAATAAAGAGTTCGCTGAGTTTTTTACCGTTAAGCTCAAGCGGTGTCAGCTTCAGCAGTTCAGTGATAGAATCAGAACTCATGGTGATGCGTCCAAACTTGTTGATGCGAAAGAAAGTGTCCTGCAAGTTGCTGAGAATGCCGCGCATATCACTTTCGGAGTCCAGTAGTTTTTCGTGCATTATTTTCTGGGAGGTGATATCAGTGATAATGCCTTCGGCCGCAATCACCGTGCCGTCAGCGTCCCTGATGAGCACAGTGTTCTGGTTAAGCCAGCGCGTCTCGCCCGATTTACTCTTGATGGAATATTCAAAGCCACTGCGATTTTTACCTTGTTTAAATGCCTGCCACTGAGCGATAAAATGGGGCTTGCTTTCAGAGTTGATAATGTTCTCCAGTAGCCAGTCCATGCCTATGAGTTCATCGGGGTGATGTTCAAAGATGCTGGTGGAAGCAGGGCTGACGTATTCGAACTTTTCATCGGGTAAGGAAATTCTGAAAATAACGCCGGGTGCATTTTCAGCAAGTCGTCTGTACCGGGCTTCGCTTTCCAGTAAAGCGAGCGTGGTTTTTTTATGCTCGGTAATATCCTTAATGGTGCCGGAAACCTCGATTACCTCGCCCTTTTCATTAACGACTCCGGTGCCTTGCAGAAATACATAACGAAGCTCTCCTTCAGAGGTTGAGAAACGAAATTCAATACTATGAGTTCCGACGGACTGGAGGATGGATTGATGAAAAGATTTGAGAAATTGCTGATCGCTCGTATAGGCAACATTAGTGAAGTATGAAAAGGAAGGGATGAAGCTGGACGGGCTTTTTTTAAAGAGTGTGAAAACTTCGTTAGACCAGCTCATCCGGTCGGTCGCTATATCCAATGTCCAGTTTCCCAGCTGACCTATATGCTGAGCCTGACGAAGCAGGTCTTCACTCTGGTTGAGGTTTCTGGTGAGTAAATGCTGGGATAATATCCCGCTTAATCGTTCGGTAATGCTTTTGAAAGTTTCATGCTCATCAGTGCTCCATGCTGGAGCTATGGAGCACTGATGCAGGCACAGAAAATAGGATTGTTTCTTTCCCCGGTATAGCGGCACCAGCATCTGAGAATAGACAGAAAACGGAGGTTGTTCACCCTGATCTAAATTCTCACTGTCGCTAACAAATACACCGTGTGAGTCGTCATTAATAGCATGCGATTTATGCCAGATTTCCAGCCACAACTGATCTTCATGACCGTGGAGTGAAGGGGTATTGTTAAGCAGCGCCTCGTAGAGAATATGTGTTTTAGCTGAGCTGCTTTCGGAAAAGGTAATGATGCATGCTCTATCCGCATTAAAAATATCGAGCATGATCTCCAGTGCATTCTGTAAGATGTAACCTCGATTAGAATACTGCGTAATCAGATGGGAGATACGCTCCATA
>JAQICG010000080.1 GCA_027858635.1 Gammaproteobacteria bacterium
GATTATTTAGCGCGTTCTGCCCCTCACCGACCTCGTCGATAAAATTATCATCGGCGGGCATCAGAGCAGTGCCCAGCACAACAGTGAGCACCCCTCATGCCATTAAGCCGCGATATCGAAATCATCAATAAACTGGGCATGCATGCCCGCGCCGCCGCCAAGTTTGTCAAGCTGGCATCCAGCTTCGAGAGCCAAATTGAGATAGAGCGCAAGGGCCGCCGTGTTAACGGCAAAAGCATTATGGGCGTTATGATGTTGGCCGCAGGCAAAGGCTCACAGATCACCATTTCCGCCGAAGGTGTTGACGCCAAAAAGAGTCTTGATCAACTCGAACAGTTAATCAACCATCGTTTCGATGAAGAAGAGTAAATCACCTTGAGCATTCTGATAAACGGCATAGGGGTATCAAGTGGCATCGCTATCGGTGAAGCCTATGTCTATTCACGCGAACAGAAAGTGGTGCGTGAATATAAAATTCCCGAGGCTCAGCAGAAACATGAAATCGAGCGTTTTAAAGCTGCGTTAGCCCGAGCTCACGAGCAGCTGCATGAAATTAAAAATAAAATTGCAGCCGATACGCCCCCCGATATTCTGGCCTTTATCGACACCCATCTGTTGATGCTGGAAGATCCCACTTTTGATGATGGCACTATCGCCAACATCAGGAAATACTCCCGCAATGCCGAGTGGGCCCTGCAACTGCAAAGCAAACGTCTGGTCAAAATCTTCAATGAAATGGAAGACCCCTATCTGCGCACCCGCAAGGATGATGTTCTGCATGTAGTTCGTCGCATTCAAAGATGTCTGGCTGATACCCCCGAGCATGTTCCCGACAGCCGGCAGTTAAAAGGTCGCATCATCATCGCCGATGATTTAACCCCGGCAGACACGCTGATGCTCCAGCATCATAAAATAGCCGGCTTCGTCACCGAGTTTGGCGGCCCGCTTTCTCACACCGCCATCCTGTCGAAAAATATCGGCATACCGGCGATTGTCGGTGCGCATCATGCGCGCCAGCTCATCAAAAACGGTGAAATGCTGATCATCGACGGCGAACAGGGCATGGTGATTAACTCGCCCGATAAGCGTTCGCTCAAACAGTACCGAGCCCTGCAAAAAGCTGAAACCGCGCGCAAAGTTTTACTCTACGATCTTAAAAATGTACCCGCCGTCACACTGGACGGCAGGGCCATCACCCTGCACGGCAACATCGATCGCCCCGAAGATATTAAAACTCTGCGCAGCTTCGACGACACCGGCGTAGGGCTTTACCGCACTGAAATGCTGTTCATCGAAAAAAACGCTAATCCCGATGAAGACACTCAATTCAAAACCTACAAGCGCGCGCTGTTTCGACTCAAGGGCGAACCCCTGACCATCCGCACCGTCGACCTTGGTGCCGACAAGGAGACGCAGGAAACTATTGATCAGGGACCGATGGCACACAACCCGGCCATGGGCCTGCGCGCCATCCGCCGCTGCATGAAAGAACCGGAATCATTCATTCCCCAGCTGCGGGCAATACTTCGCGTCGCCGCCCTCGGCCCGGTGCGCATGATGATCCCCATGCTCACCAGCATCGAAGAACTGCATCAGGTTCTCTATCTTATTGAAAGAACCAAGCAGCGCCTGCACGACCAGAAAATTCGCTTCGACGCCAACCTGCAAGTCGGCGCCATGATCGAAGTCCCCGCAGCCGCGCTCTCCGCCGACGCCTTCGCCAAACAACTCGACTTCCTCTCCATCGGCACCAACGACCTGATCCAGTACACCCTGGCACTGGACCGTATCGATGATGAAGTCAGCCACCTGTACAACCCGCTCAACCCCGCCGTGCTGCAACTGATCCAGCTCACCATCAACGCCGGCATAAAAGCGCGCATCCCGGTTTCACTGTGCGGTGAAATGGCCAGCAACCCCCAATACACCCGCCTGCTACTCGGCATGGGGCTGGAATACTTCAGCGTACAGGCCAACGTCATGCTGGAAATCAAAAACATCATCAACAACAGCTCGCTATCAAAACTACGCGGGCAAATCAAAAAAATACTCGAGCATCAATCAGCCCATAAAACCGAAACCCTACTCAACCAGCTCAATCAACACGAATCAGAAAAACTCAACAATTAATTTTTTAGGATTCACGCGTGGCACAAAAACAGTGCCCACATTACGACTCGTCAAGAAGGTTAATAATTATTCAAATGCATAGGCCGTATGCATTCCCACTCAGGATTATGGGAACAGGTAAATATGCATACAATTATAAACAGTGCACAGAGGGTCTTTCCATGCAACATTGCAAATGCCAAGCTAACAACAATTAGAACAAATCTCGTGGCTTTTCTTTTTCCTTCCAAGTAACTAGCAAAACATTGATCGTACGATACGCTCCACTCCGGCAGCACAGCTCGAACGTTATACGAAAGAATACTTGCAACCTGTAACGTTATAGGTTACGATTTACGAATGATACAGAGTTTTAAGCATAAAGGGCTAGAGCTGTTCTTTACAACTGGTAGAAAATCCGGCATTCAGACCAGGCATTCAAATCGGCTGCAATTAATTCTCGGTCGTCTTAATGCATCCACATCACCTGAAGATATGAATCTACCAGGCCTGTATCTACATCAACTCTCCGGCAAGCGCACTAAATACTGGTCTGTGAGAGTTAGCGGCAATTGGCGCATTACCTTCCGTTTTAATGGTGTCCATGCCGAGGTCGTTGATTATGAAGATTATCACTGAGGTTATATCATGTTAATGCACAATCCCCCCCATCCTGGCGAAGTATTAAAAGAGCTTTGTATAGAGCCTTTGGGGTTAACTGTTACAGAGGCCGCAAAAGCTCTTGGTGTTAGCCGTAAAACATTGTCAGCTATTCTTAATGGTAAGTCTGGTATTAGTCCTGAAATGGCGGTTCGATTATCCATTGCTTTTAATACCTCGTCGGAAAGCTGGCTGAATCAGCAAACACAATATGATCTCTGGCAAGCAGAGCAACATCGTAATGAGCTGCATGTTAAACAACTTTCTGCAGCATAAAGCAGAAGTCAGGTCTTTCTATGTAACATTGCAAACACCAAGCTAACAAATCTTAGAGAAAATCTCGCGGCGTTCCTTTTTCCTTCAAAATAACTAGCAGAACACACAATAATTTCAGAACATTGGTTTGTGTTTTTTTCATGCGTCAGCATAAAATATAAAAGCGCTTTTAATCCCCCTTTACAACCTGCCTCAGCTTTCGACTTTGGTAGCGGCAATTCGCCAGGGAAGGCGAATTGAGGCCTGCGAGCGGGTTTGCGAGACAGGCCGACGCGTGGGCAAAGTTGACGGCTGAGGCTCGCCCGGTGGTTTTCCGGGCAGGTTGTTATGGGCGGCATTTTTTGGGTACTTATAGTTGCTGTAGACAAAAAGTGCCTCGCCCGTGGGTGCGACTACCCACTACCCGCCATGTTAAAAATTATTACGAAGGCTAGATATTTTACAAAAGCCCAAACATGGATACCGGCCTGCGCCGGTATGACGGAGTGAATGATATTAAGCATTAAGATTAATAATTACACAAATACATACACCATACACATTCCCACGCAGGAGCGCGGCAACGAAAAAACCAGGATCTCTCACATGCGTTCGATATGACAATAACAAACGATGACAATCCCACAAGACAACAATCACAATTTACGTGTGGCATATACATCCCAGCCAGCCACATTCCCCAGATTATCCAGTAAACCCCATAACGACATGCTACACTCATGCCAACTCTTCATCGCACCCGACTTCATGTACGGCGCGTAGTTATTTGTAGATAAAGTGATGACAGAAGCCAACCACTCTGAAAAAACCGAAAGCCAGTTCGAGGCGCTTAACCTTGCCCTGAAAACAGGCACCATTCAGCATGCTGCGCGTATGCTGAACGAACTGCACTCGGCTGAAATTGCTCACCTGCTCGAATCGCTGCCGCATACCGAACGTAACCTGATCTGGGAACTGGTGGATAAGGAACGCGAGGGTGCGGTGCTGCTGGAGCTGGGTGATGAGCTGCGTTCCAGCCTGATGCGCGACATGTCGTTGCAGGATCTGATCAACGCAACCGAAGGGCTGGATATCGACGATCTCGCCGACTTTATCCAGTCCCTGCCCGACCGGGTTACCGACCTGGTGCTGACCTCGCTGGATGCCCAGCACCGTGAGCGTCTGGATACGGTGCTCTCCTACCCGGAGGACAGTGCCGGTGGTCTGATGAACACCGATACGCTGACCATTCGCGCCGAGGTCACGCTGGATGTGGTGCTGCGCTATCTGCGCGCGCTGGGTGAAATCCCAAAAAATACTGACAGCCTGATTGTCACCAGTCGGGACAATACCTATATCGGCCTGCTGCCCCTGACCACGCTGCTGACTTCCAACACCGACCTCACTGTCGGTGATGTCATGACCCGTGAAACCGAGTTCATCAAGGCCACCACCGAAGACAATGACGTGGCCAAGATTTTCGAAAGCCACGACCTGTTATCCGCACCGGTGGTCGATGACAATATGAAGCTGCTGGGCCGAATCACCATCGATGACGTGGTCGACGTTATTCGTGACGAAGGCGACCATAACGTGCTCGGTATGGCGGGTCTGACCGAGGATGAGGATCTGTTTGCGCCGGTGGTGCCCAGTGCGCGCCGCCGTGCTGTCTGGCTGGGCATCAACCTGGTCACCGCCTTTATGGCCTCATGGGTGGTCTCGAATTTCGAAGGCACGCTGGAGCAGGTGGTTGCCATCGCCGTGCTCATGAATATTGTCGCCAGCATGGGGGGCATTGCCGGTTCGCAAACTTTAACACTGGTTATCCGCGGGCTGGCGCTGGGTCAGGTCAGCAAGAGCAATAAGCGCTGGCTGCTGATTAAGGAAATCGTGGTCGGTCTGTTAAACGGCTTCGGCTGGGCGTTGGTCATCGCCGCCATTGCCGTGCTCTGGTTTGGTGATATGATGATCGGCGTGGTCATTGCCGCGTCCATTGTTATCAACCTGTTTGTCGCGGCCTTTTCCGGCGTGGTCATTCCACTCGTTCTGCGCAGAGCTAAAATTGATCCCGCCATTGCCGGCGGCGTCGTACTCACCACCATCACGGACATTGTCGGTCTGGCTGCATTTCTCGGCTTAGCGACTATATTCCTTATATAAATTACTGAAACAGGTCAAGCATTATGGAAACTTCAAGCATCGTCATCCTGGTTATTATCGCCGTGCTCATTTTTTATGTGATCGCGATTTTCAATCAGCTGGTCAGCCTGCGCAACCGCTACCAGAATGCCTTCGCCCAAATCGAAGTGCAGCTCAAACGCCGCTACGATCTCATCCCCAATTTAATCGAAGTCGCCAAGGGCTACATGAAGCATGAAAGGGAAACACTGGAAAGCGTTATCAACGCGCGCAACAGCGCCGCCAATAATTTAGCGGCGGCCGCAGCGAATCCCGGCAATGCGCAAGCCATGCAAGGTCTGGCTGAATCGGAAGGTGCGCTCACCGGTGCACTGGGCAAGTTGAATGTTGTTATGGAAGCTTATCCCGATCTGAAAGCCAATCAAAACATGATGCAGCTTAGCGAAGAGCTCACCAGCACCGAGAACAAAGTCGCGTTCGCGCGTCAGGCCTTCAATGATCAGGTCATGGAATACAATACCTACAAACAGTCTTTCCCGCAGGTTATCCTCGCCCCTACTTTCGGCCATGCCAAAGATGCCAGCCTGCTGGAATTCGAAGACAGTGCGGAAATTCAGGCCGCACCCAAAGTCTCCTTTTAGAAAACGCCCGTTAAGCTGGAATGAATTTTTTCAAATCGCAGGACATTGCCCGTAGAAACACCACCCGGCTAATTGTGCTGTTTTCACTGGCGGTGATTTCGCTGATAGTGTTAACCAACATTCTGGTGATGGTGGTTTTCGGCTACCTCGACCCCGAGACGCTTAACAACGGCAATATCACCGCTCACTTCGACTGGGCCAGATTCGCCATGGTCTCGATAGCGGTGGTCAGCGTGGTTGTTTTCGGCAGCCTTTATAAGGTTCACGCCCTCTCCGGCGGTGGCGCGCGGGTGGCGGAAATGATGGACGCCGAGCTCATCGTCGAGGATAACGGCGACCTCAACAAACAGAAAATTCTCAATGTGGTGGAAGAAATGGCCATCGCCTCGGGCACACCGGTGCCGCCGGTTTACCTTCTCGATGAAGATGGCATTAACGCCTTTGCCGCCGGTTACCGCGCCAGTGACGCGGTCATCGGCATTACCCGTGGCGCCATCGAAAAACTTTCGCGCGAGCAGTTGCAGGGCGTTATTGCGCACGAGTTCAGCCATGTCTTCAACGGTGACATGCGTCTCAATATTCGGCTCATCGGCATCCTGCACGGCATCACCATTATCGGTCTGATCGGTTTTTACCTGCTGCACATAGGTGGACGCAGCCGCACCCGCCGCTCGAAAGATAGCGGTGCCGGCGGTATCCTGGCTTTAGCTATCGGACTGCTGGTAATCGGTTATGCCGGAACCTTTTTCGGCAACCTGATTAAGGCTGCGGTGAGCCGGCAACGTGAATTTCTGGCCGACGCTTCGGCGGTGCAATACACGCGCAATCCCGACAGCATCGCCGGCGCACTGAAACGCATTGGCGGTGACGCCACCGGCTCGATCATGGAAAACGCGCACACTGCCGAAATCAGCCACGCGCTTTTCAGCCAGGGCATCAGCGGTTTTCTGAGCGGGCTGTTCGCCACGCACCCACCGCTGAGTAAACGCATCCAGCGAGTGGACCCGCGCTGGGACGGCAAATTCGATTTCGCCCCGGTGGCCGAACCCGCAACCACCGACGAACAGAACACGGCCACGGATAACTCTGAAGCGGCGCGCACCGCCGCCATTCTGGCCACAGCAGCGGCTGCCATGCAGCCTGATGCCGTCACCAGCAGCATCGGCCAGCCCGGTGTTGAACACCTCAATTACAGCCGCCAACTGATCGCCCGCATCCCCGATATTTTTAAGCAGGCGGCGCACGAACCCTGTGGCGCACGCGCGCTTATCTATTTTCTGGTGCTGGATAATGACCCCGATCAGCGCCGGCAACAGCTGCAACATCTGATGGCACACGCCGACCCCGGTGCGTACCGGGAGACCGTCAAACTCAACCTGAAAGTTGACCGGCTCGAAAATGAATATCGCCTGGCACTGATCGACATGGCGCTGTCGAGCCTGCGCCAGCTTTCCAAAAAACAGTATCAGCTATTCAAAAAAAATCTGGACACATTGATTGTCATGGATGAAAAAATCAGCCTGTTTGAATGGGTGGTACAGAAGATAGTCACGCACCACCTCGATCGCATTTTTGAGACCGGGCGCAGTGCTGAAAAAAACCGTTTGAGCCTGAACAAAGCACAACATGCCTGCGCCGTGCTGCTGTCGTTTCTGGCCCATGCCGGCAGGCAACAGAGTCTGGCTGAGCGCCACGCTTTCGAGCAGGGCAAACAGCAGCTGGACGATTTGAATATTGCACTGCTGGAAAAAGAGACGTTGAATTTAAAAACATTGAACCAGTCGCTGGATCAACTGGTACAGCTCAAGCCGCTGGAAAAACCCCGCCTGCTCAAAGCCTGCGCGGTCTGCATCACCGCCGACCAGATGGTCACCACCACCGAGAGCGAATTACTGCGTGCCATCGCCGACATTCTCGATTGCCCGATGCCGCCATTGCTGGTTTGATTTTATTTGCTGCCGCACTTCAATGACGCAAAACTGGAGACAGTGTCCGCAAACAAAAACTGTCCGCGAAGAACGCGAAAAGTAGAAAACCATGAAAGGCATTAGTCCACAGATGAACGCAGATTAACGCAGATAAAAACCCTAAAAACACGAGTCCGCGAAAGACGCCAAGGACGCGAAAAATCCATTTAAATTATTATTTTTTGCACTTTTCGCGTTTTGGCGTTCTTCGCGGATATAGATTTTGACTTTATCTGCGTTTATCTGCGTTTATCTGTGGACCATGATTTTTATAAATTCCCACCTGCCTAAAACCCACTCAGCTAACCAATATTTTTGGCCATGCATCGATTGCGACCGGAATTTTTTGCCTTGTAGAGCATGTCATCGGCGGCCTTGATAAACTCGGTGACACTCCAGGATTCATCGTTGAGTTCAGCCACACCCAGACTCAGCGTTAACCGGAAGCGGTGACCATCATAGTGAAATACATAAGCTTCGGTCTGCCTGCGGATACGTTCCGCTGTCTGCATGGCACCGTTTATCGCCGTTGATGGCAGCAGGATGGCAAACTCTTCCCCGCCTATTCTGGCGACGGTGTCGATGTCACGAACCACTTCTTCACATATTCTCGCCAGAGTTTCTAGAACATATTCACCGGCAGCGTGGCCATAAGTGTCATTCACTTTTTTGAAGAAGTCGATATCGAGTATGAGCATGGAAAGCGGTCGCTGATAACGTCGCCAGAGATTAATCTGCTTGACCACTTCGGAAGTAAAATAATGACGATTATACAAACCGGTGAGATGGTCGGTGATCGCCAGCGGCTCCAGCCTGGACAGTATGCTCAAGTGGGAATAGGAAACAATGGCCGTCGCCCAGATGGCAAATAGCGCGAGGCCTCGGTTGATTAGACTGACATCATAAGTGGCACCTGGTGGTGACATGTAATAACCCACCACGGTGAGCACACTGCCCAGAATAGCCAGAACCAGAATAAACCGGGGACGGTGGGTGATCAGCCCCACCATCACCAGCGCCGCGTAGGGAACACCGGCGGCAACGCCTGTGGGTGAAGCGATATCAAACAGCAACACCCCAATGAATAAGAGCAGACTTAAAAGCACTACCAGTTGTTCGCGTGTACCAATTTGCAAAATCAATCCCTTCTAGCCATATTCATAACCATTTTCAAGTTATAGCGTATTTTCAGCAGCCGTCTACCTAAACATCATGACCGTGGAATATCGGTGTGTAATCATTTCAGCCATGCTGGCATTCTCATTTTTCATAAAATCGGCAAATACCCTTTATTAAAGCCATTTCTCATACCATACTCTATAACTTAATAATACAACTGCACGACGAATTATTCATGGTATTTATTAACAGCGCTTCCGCCACATCTTATTTTCAGGTCGCCCGGAGGCAATGGCCAGCCTGAACTGCAATACTCTGCACAAGGTTGATATCGCTAAACTATAAATACCTCGACCAAAACAGATACCCATTATGCTGCATAAAAATTTGTTTTTCCTGTTCCTTCTCGCGCTCTTTATTTCGGGCTGTAGCTCAACACCCTACGTACCATCAGATGCCGAACGCAATATTCCTGTAGGAAAAAAGGTAGATCTACAAAATTCCAATATCGTCAAAGACAAACTTCATAACCAGCATATAAACTGGCGTGGTGTGAAATACAGAATGGGTGGGCTGGGTAAAAATGGCATCGACTGCTCCGGCTTTGTTTACCGCACCTACCGCTCGGAACTCGGCGTCCACATCCCCCGCACCACCGAGCTGCAATCGTCCGTCGGAAAGAGCATCGGTCGTCACCAGCTTCAGGCCGGTGATCTGGTCTTTTTCAAGACCCGATTCAAAGTCAGACATGTCGGCATCTATATCGAAAACAACCGGTTTTTACACGCCTCAACCAGCAGAGGGGTGATGATTTCAAGCCTGGATAATGTCTACTGGAAAGATAAATTTTGGAAAGCCCAAAGACCATGAACAAGCAAACCCTGATAAAAACCCTGAACCTTGAACCCCATCCCTCGGAAAGCGGCTACTTCAAACGCACTTACACCTCACCGCTAAATGTTCACAGCCCAGCGGGTGTTCGCCCCAGTCTGTCCTCGATCTACTACCTGCTCAGCGATGACAGTCCGGTGGGTTTTCTGCACAAAAACCGCTCCGACATCATTCATTACTTTCATGGCGGCGGCGCCATCCGCTACTGGATCATCCACCCTGAAGGTCGACTGGAAACCGCCACGCTGGGCTCTGATCTGGCACAGGGTCAGACGTTTCAGCTCACCGTCAAGGGCGGCTGCTGGAAGGCCAGTGAACTCATCAGCGGTGAATACGGCCTGATCAGTGAAGCGGTCTCACCGGGATTCGACTATGGGGATATGGAACTGGCCGATGCCGCCGACATGCGCCGGCGCTTTCCGGCACTGTTTGAGGCCATCGCAGCCTACATTTCGCCAGCCTGAGCAAACAGTTGTACTGCAAACATCAGTTCTTTTGATTCAGATCTTGCTCTCACACACTCGCAGAGTATAGGGTTGCAAAACAAAATAACGCTCAGTAACAGCAAGTGAGGTCAATCTTATGCGCAGACTTTTATTATCCACTCTTTTCTTTATCTCCCAGTCGGCATTTTCCGGCGAAATTGCCCAGCTATATGAACACGGCGTCTTCGATACCCGCTGGGGCGACTCCATGGAAGAGGTCAAGGCGGCCTTCCCCGCTGGCAAACGCGAAGCCTACAAGGAGGTCGTTTTGTATGTAGTTAGAGACGGTCGCCCCCTGTTCAATGTCGAGCGCAAACGCAATGCCTTCATCACGTTCGGCTTCGACCCCGAACAGAGGCTGAATAGCGTCGCTGTCGAATTTCAGGTCAGAGACTACAACAAACTGCTCCATAATCTCGACCGACAATTTGGCGAGCACATCACCCTGTCTGATGACAGCACGGCACGAATAATGACCTGGCCCAACGACCAGGGCGTGGAACTCTCCCTGACCATGTCACGCGCGGGATTTTTTTCTCAGGAAATAAAAACCAGCGTGAATATTATTTACACCGGTCTGGATTAGCGCAACCCGGATAAGCACGACCCGAACAAACACAACTAATGCAGCGCGTAATCCATGGATGCTGCCGGGGCACATTTACTGTCATGCCGCACCCGGCTTTGTCTGCCCGGCCTAACCCTGCTCATGCAGATCACAGGGTCCTCGATATTGCTCGGGCACATTCTCCGGGCACTGTCCGCACATTTCGTTGCCGGGTACGGCGAAGTCGATCTTGCGCGGGTATGGCAGGTCGAGCCCGTTCATGATGGCGACAAATTCCTCCAGGCTTTTATCACCGCCGAGGCGCGGGTTACGTACTTTCTCCTGCGCAATACTGGAGATGAAACGGCCTTCATAATCGTGGCCGGGATAGATCAGCGTTTCATCGGGCAGGCTGAAAAGTTTTTCATGAATACTGTGGTAGAGCGTCGCGGCATCGCCCGACTGAAAATCGGTTCGGCCGCAGGCTTCTATCAACAGGGCATCACCACTGAACACTCTTTTCTGCGTGCCGTCATCCAGCAGGTAGGCGTGGTGATGCGAGGTGTGGCCGGGGGTAAATAATGGCTGAAGTTCAACCGAACCCATCTTGAATGGTTCACCCTCTTTGACGCCAATATCGGCACACTCCGGTTTTTCAATCGCCGGATACGCCACCTGACAGCCGGTGCGTTCGCGCAGCAACCGCGCACTGGTCAGGTGATCGGCATGATGATGAGTGTCCAGCGTATACATGAGCTTGAAATCGAGCTGCTGGAGTCGATCAAGGTCGCGTTGCAGAGTATCCAGCACGGGGTCGATCAGCAGAGCCTGTCCGGTTTGCGGGCAGGCCAGCAGGTAGGTGTAGGTGCTGGAATCGGGTTCAAATAATTGCTGAAATATCATGAGTCTCTCCTGTTGAATTAAAATCGGCGGCAGCGGTGCTGTTTGTGTATAACGGCAGATAAAAATCATAAATAATGTGAAGCAGTCATGCGACACAAACCTTTTTATACCTGCGCAACTGTTTCGCTACCAGCAATGCACAGACAATATTGGTCCGCACTCAGCTTAACAAGTTCATTCGCCATTAGTATTGATGTTTTGCTAAATAGCAGGCACGCCGCCATACAGAATAAATGCGCTGATATTCCAGCCTGAAAATCTGTTACAGCATTTGCATTTCACGCTACAGCAGCTTAACTTAGAACTATTCAGGCTCGAACCTGCATACCCCTACATAGAAAGGTTTATTGTTATGAACGACAAAAACAAACCCACCGAACACGAAACCGTGCCCTGCGAAATCTGCCTCAAGGAAATACCCCGATCAAAAGCAAAAAATGTCGAAGTCGATGACTACATCCTGCATTTCTGCGGCGTAGACTGTTATGACAAATGGCGCAAGGAAAAGAATAGTCGTTAGTTGGCAGTTAAAGCTTTTTCACCGCAGAGAACGCAGAGAAGAACAAAACATACTTTTTGTTAAAGCTTTTAACTGCCTACTGCCAACTATCTTTTAACCTGCCTGCTTCCACTCATTACCCGCATCAACATCATGCACTTCCCGGTCGGCGACTTTCAGCGTCACCAGCTCTTCTGAACTGGTGGGGTGAATGGCGACGGTGCTGTCAAAATCGGCCTTGGTGGCGCCCATTTTTACCGCCACCGCAAAGCCCTGCAACATCTCGTCGGCGTTATCGCCAATGATGTGAATGCCCACGACCTTTCCCTCCACGCCGACGCAGATCAGTTTCATGGCAGTGCGGCTGCTGTGTTCGGCCAGGGCATAACGCATCGGCGTGAATTCGGTTTTTTATACGCTGACTTTTTCATAGCGTGCGCGCGCTTCCTGCTCCTGCAAACCAATGCTGCCGATGGGTGGATGCGAAAACACAACGCTGGGAATATTTTCATAAT
>JAQICG010000140.1 GCA_027858635.1 Gammaproteobacteria bacterium
GCACGTGTTTCTCTCCAACTTCATCTTCAATTTTATTTTCAGTATTGTTTGATTCGGTCACGGCGTGCCAACTCCTCTACCAGATCAGCCTGCTCTGAGTCAGGAAACTCAGCCAGTAAGTGTCTCGCATACTTGTAGTAATGTTGTTTTGCGCCCAACGCTCTTTCGGCCTGCACCTGCACCCACAGACTTTCCGCCGATGGTTTATTGCCGGCATGATAGCGCTGAATATAGGCGCGCGATTTCATATAACTTTCAGTTGCCAGCGCCAGTTCAGCCATCGAAATCAGCGCATCGGGCAATTCAGGCTGAAGCTTTAGTGCCTTGCGTAACATGACTTCAGCTTCCTCATATCTGTTGGCCTGAAACAGACAGGTTCCCGCATTGGCATAGGCTAAAAACGCCGTTTTATAATAGGGACTGTTGTAAGCCAACTTGAATTGCTCCAGTGCATCATCAGTACGCCCTACACGGCATAGATAAGCACCGTAACTGTTACGCAAGCCGGGATCCTTTTCTTTAACATCAAGTGCCGCAAGGTAATACTCTTCCACCTTTTCCAGCTCATCCACCTGTATCAACAAAAAGGCCATGGTGGTGTATGCATCAATATTTTTGGGATCCTGATCGATGGCTTTTTGCAGCTTCTCCTTGGCGATTTCATATTGACCCCGTCTCAGGTAACCCACGCCCAGCTGTACGTTGGTCGCCGAGGCCTGCTTCAGGTTGGCGTCATCGCGGGTTTCCTTCGCCGTTTTCGGGCCACTCGCGCATCCGGACAATGAAAGCGCCAGAACCAGCGCTAATAATATTGAACCTGTATTCATACTTGCATCCCGAATCTGGGTTTTTCAAAACGGCGATGGCGACGACTCTTATCCTCAACCTTGCCGACTAATTGGCCACATGCTGCATCAATGTCTTCACCGCGTGTACGCCGGATAACGGTCGTCATGTCAGCATTGATTAGAATTTGGCTGAATTGCTCAATGCGTTTCATCGATGAGCTTTTGTAACCCGACCCTTCAAATGGATTAAAGGGGATCAGGTTCATCATGACGGGAATGCCCTTGAGCAGCTTCACCAGCTCTCTGGCATGCTGATCGGAATCATTGACACCGTCTAACATGACATATTCAAAAGTGATTCGTGTACGCGCATTCTGTTTTTCAATGAAGCGGTGACACGCCGGTATTAATTCTTCCAGCGGGTATTTTTTATTAATCGGCACCAGCTGATCGCGCAATTCATTGTTGGTGGCGTGCAGCGAAACTGCCAGACGCGTATCCAGCACATCGCCCAGTTTGTCCATCGCCGGTACAACCCCGGCGGTGCTGACGGTAACGCGGCGTTTGCTCAGGCCGTAAGCAAAATCATCCATCATAATGCGCACCGCTTTAACCATATTGTCGAAATTCAGCAGCGGCTCGCCCATGCCCATCAACACCACATTGGTGACCGCGCGGCCCGGTTTGTTTTCCTGGTTAACCAGTCGTGTAGCCAGCCAGACCTGGGAGATGATCTCCGCCGTGCTCAAATTACGATTAAATCCTCTACGCCCGGTCGAACAAAAACTGCAATCCAGCGCACAACCCACCTGCGATGAAACACACAGGGTGCCGCGATCACTTTCCGGAATGTAGACGGTTTCAATCTGATTGCCGTCACTGAGCTTTAGCACCCACTTGCGAGTGCCGTCGTCTGACAGCTCGTCCAGCACCACTTCGGGCGCTGTGATCACGGCCAGACGCTCCAGCTGTTCGCGCAGTGATTTTGAGATATTGGTCATCTGCTGAAAATCGGCGACATCCTGCTGATGAATCCATTTCAATATTTGACTGGCCCGGAAAGGCTTTTCTCCGAGCGAATCGAAAAACCCCTCCAGACCATCACGATCCAGATCGAGTAGATTAATTTTCCCGGATAAAACGGGTATGTGTATTTCACTCATTATTAAATTGCCTGGCGCTTGCCGGCCATACAGGTACAGTTACTTAACTTTTTGATTTCAAATCAATAAACCCGCGATTTTACGCGGGTTTAGGATGTTTAGAAAGCATTAGAAGGTCTTGAAATCAGCTTTTTTCCTCAATCCACGCCATCTGGATGGCTTCCAGGATACGTTCCCCGGAATGATCGGGCTCATCATCAAATTCCTCCAGCCCGCAAACCCGCTTATGCAGATCTACAAAATTGATATACAGAGGATTCACATCCGGAAACTTCTCATCCAGCGCAATGGCCACCTCTAGCGAATCTGTCCACTTCACAAGCTTTACTCCTCTTTAATCAGCAACTTAACTACGAACGGGGAGCTTTATAGTAACGGTTTTCAGCTGAATAACAACAGCACTGCTTTCAATGATATAGGCTTCGAGCCCAAAATTGCAGATATGTTCAACGGTGTAGACCGACGACCTTCGGCGAACCATACTGAACGTTATCACGAAACAGGCTGATGGAACGCTAAAAACCTACCCGTGTCTCATTTAAAAAATAAAGGAGAAATCTCATGAAACTGATATTTGTTTACAATGCGGATTCGGGTCTGTTCAACACTGTTAGCGATATCGCGCACAAAGTGCTCTCGCCTAAAACTTACAGTTGCAATTTATGCGTACTCACCCACGGGAATTTCAAAATCAAGCAGGACTGGGTGGATTTTCTGAAACAGCTCGACATCGAACTGGAATTTCTTCATCGCGATGAGTTCCTAACCCGCCACGACATTCCCGACGCTGAATTTCCTGCGATTTTTATTGAGAAAAATGAGCAGTTGTCGTTATGGCTGGATCAGGCCAGTCTCAACCAGCTCGCCACATTAGATGATTTGAAAAAAGTCATATCGGAACGGCTGCAACAGACGCCATAAACCTGCATCGTTGGCCCGATTGCAATTCCAGGTCCAGGAGGCTGTCGGATTCAGGATGAATTGGCTGCGGAAGCGGGAGAGCGGCCCAAATCTCCCCGATTTTTCGTTGCGTAGAATCACTATGCGCCTCAAAATCGGAAAAATTTGTACTCACTCTCCCACTCCCTCGCTTCAATCCCCCTAAACCCGACAGCCTCCTAGTGGTTTTCAGAGACCATGTTGATCGTATACTTCGGAATTTCCACCACTAGATCTTTGTCCCCCACTTTCGCCTGACAACTCAGCCGCGAATCGGGGTCCAGTCCCCAGGCCTTATCCAGCATATCATCTTCTTTTTCGGTATTTTCATTGAGCGACTCCATGCCTTCACGCACATAGACGTGGCAGGTGGTGCAGGCACAGGATTTCTCACAGGCATGTTCGATCTCAATACCATTGGCGAGCGCTACATCACAAATTGTTTGGTCCTTCTCGGCTTCGATTACCATACCGTCGGGACACAGTTCTTCATGGGGTAAAAAAATTATTTGCGACATTGTCTCTAGCTACTCCTGATCTTTGCCAGCATATTCATCGACAGAATGACCTTGCATAGCGTTACGTATATTGGAATTCATGCGCCGTGCGACATAGTCTTCACACGCGCCTTCAACTTGTTTGATTGCTGTTTTGATGGCGTCAGAATCATCACCAGCTGATACTTCGACCAGTTGCTGCCTAGCCTGATCTATATTGCTTCTTTCTGCCGCTGACAGCAATTGCTCGCCGTCGGTTTGCAGTGCTGCATCCAGCGCCTCGACCACACGTTCAGCCTCAACCTGCTGCTCACGCAGCATGCGCAAATGCATGTCGTCGGAAGCATTATCCATGGAATCGCGCAGCATGGTTTCTATTTCAGAGTCGGTCAGCCCGTAAGAGGGTTTCACATCGACACTTGCCTCCACGCCGCTGGTTACTTCGCGCGCACTCACCGTCAACAGGCCATCGGCGTCGACCTGATAGGTCACGCGAATCCGGGCGGCTCCGGCAACGTGCGGCGGAAAACCGCGCAACTCAAAACGCGCCAACGAACGACAGTCCTCGACCAGTTCCCTCTCACCCTGAACCACATGCACGGCCATGGCTGTCTGGCCATCTTTGTAGGTAGTAAACTCCTGCGCCTTGGCGACCGGAATGGGAGTGTTACGGTAGACAATTTTTTCCGCCAGCCCGCCCATGGTTTCGATAGCCAGCGACAGCGGAATCACATCCAGCAGCAGCATTTCATCATCGGGCTTATTGCCCGCGAGCACATCTGCCTGCAGGGCCGCGCCAACCGCGACAACCTTGTCGGGATCGATGCTGACTAATGGTTCGCGCTTAAAAAATGCACCCACTTTTTCCCGTACCACCTGAGTACGGGTAGAACCACCGACCATGACCACTTCGAGCACCTCTTCAGCGGTGACATCGGCGTCACGGAGCGCACGGCGACAGGCAATAATGGTTTTGTTAATCAGCGGCTCGATCAGCTCTCGCATTTGGGACTGTGTCAGAGCACCCTGCCACTTGAGATCATCGGTTTCGATTGCAATATCGACCGACTCAGTCGTAGCCAGCTGCTCTTTGGCGGAACGCGCTTCGCGCATCAACAGACGCACCAGCGATGCGCCCGGCACCGCTTCATAACCGGCCTGCTGCAAAATCCATTCTGCAATGGCGTGATCAAAATCATCACCACCGAGCGCGCTGTCACCACCGGTGGCCAGCACCTCAAAAACACCCTGCCGGAGTCGTAAAATGGAAATATCGAAGGTGCCGCCGCCCAGATCATAAATAGCAATAATGCCTTCCTGACCGCTAGCGAGGCCATAGGCTACGGCAGCAGCGGTGGGCTCATTGAGCAGGCGCAGCACATTCAGCCCGGCAAGTCGGGCGGCATCCTTGGTGGCCTGACGCTGGGCATCATCAAAATAGGCCGGCACGGTAATCACCGCGCCTATTAACTCATCACCCAGTGTCGCTTCGGCTCTAGCTTTAAGGGTTTTTAAAATTTCCGCCGAAACTTCCACCGCACTGACATCACCCGAGCGGGTATGAATTTTGGGCACCGATGAATCGGAAGCGGAGAACGTATAGGGTGAGCTTTTGCCCAGACTAATTAAATCTTCAGCGGCGCGCCCCATCAGGCGTTTTACAGAAACAATGGTATTAGACGGATCATTAACCGCGTGTTCTATTGCCGCCTCACCTACCTCAATGGCATCCACGCCGTAGCGCACCACGGAAGGCAGCAGATGCCGTCCGCTCTCATCAGCCAGAGTCAGCGCCTCAGCGCTTCTTACTGTCGCCACCAACGAGTTAGTAGTGCCGAGATCGATGCCCACAGCGAGTCGACGCTGGTGCGGTTCTGCGGTCTGTCCCGGTTCTGAAATTTGTAATAAAGCCATAACTAATATAATTCGTCTTCAATTTTTGCCGATAGTTCATTCACCTCTTTTCCGGCTTTTTGCATGAACTGCATTTTTTTGATTAACTCCTGAGCCTTTTCCAGCTTTTCCTGTGCGTAGCATTCTGAAAAGTTCTGCATCAAGCCCTGCATGCTGGTTTTGATCTGTGCAGAAAACCTGTCCAGTTCAGCTAGCGGATCTTCTGCCGAGTGGATCTCAGATAAAGCTTCGCGCATCTCAATCTGCTCCATCAGAAAGGCCGCATCCATGGTCGTGCTGTTTTCCTGTACGGTGTCCACGCCTTTTAACTTGAGCAGGTAAATGGCCCGGTCAACGGGCTGGCGCAAGGTATTAAAAGCCTCGTTAATTCTCGAGGTCTGCTGCATGGAGAGCCGCTTATCCTGATCACTGGCATTAACAAATTTATCAGGATGGACGATTTTCTGTAGATCCCGGTAGCGCTGCTGAACCTGATCGAAATCAAGCTCATAGGCCACCGGCACATCAAACAGTTCAAAGAAATTGCAGGTGAGGATATCAGCAACCATAATACGTTTATGACGTAGCCGGGCCGGTTAAGCAACCGCCGCGACTAAACAGTAAAACTTTCACCGCAGCCACATTGATCCTTCTCTTTCGGGTTGTTAAATTTAAAACCTTCATTCAGGCCTTCGCGGGCAAAATCAAGCTCGGTGCCGTCGAGGTACACCAGGCTTTTTTTATCGACAACGACTTTTATGCCGTTATCTTCAAAGACCTCGTCATCCGGATTGATCTCATCAACAAACTCGACCACATAGCCCATCCCTGAGCAACCCATGGTTTTAACACCTAGGCGCAGCCCTACACCCTTACCACGCGTTTCAAGAAAGCTCTTAACGCGTTCTGCGGCTGATTCAGTTAATGTAATCGACATATCAACAATTCCAAATATGAAATTTACGAGTAAATAAGCTCATAAGCATTGTTTCATGCGTGTTTCTTTTTGTAATCATCTACTGCGGCATTAATGGCATCTTCTGCCAAAACCGAACAATGGATTTTTACCGGCGGCAAAGCCAGCTCTTCTGCCAACTGGGTATTTTTAATTGCCTTTGCTTCGTCCAGGGTTCTACCCTTAACCCACTCGGTCAGCAATGAACTTGACGCAATCGCACTACCGCAGCCATAGGTCTTAAATACGGCGTCTTCAATCACGCCGGCATCATTAACTTTAATCTGTAGGCGCATGACGTCGCCACAGGCTGGTGCACCCACCATACCGGTACCTATGTCTGACTCTTCATGATCGAACTTGCCTACATTTCTTGGATTCTCATAGTGATCCAGTACTTTTTCACCGTATGCCATCTCGTCTTACCTCTGTGATTTTATCTGCTGTTTAAACTGTTTACGCCGAACACTGATTATCGATCAGTGAGTCGCCCATTCAATGCTTGATATATCAACGCCGTCTTTATACATATCCCAGAGCGGCGATAGATCTCTTAACTTTTCTACCGCTGCACGTACATGGGCGATAGTGGTATCAATATCTTCGTTGGTGGTGTAACGCCCCATGCTGAAACGAATTGAACTGTGTGCCAGCTCGTCATTGCGACCCAGCGCTCTTAATACATAACTGGGCTCAAGACTGGCGGAAGTACAGGCACTGCCGCTGGAGATGGCCAGATCTTTTAGCGCCATCAACAGGCTCTCCCCTTCCACGTAATTGAAACTGATGTTGAGATTGCCCGCGACACGTTGCTCGATGTCACCGTTAATATAAACCTCTTCCATATCCTTGAGACCATCCCAGAGACGGTTTCTTAAGGTTATCAGACGTTCGTTTTC
>JAQICG010000169.1 GCA_027858635.1 Gammaproteobacteria bacterium
TGCTCACTGTTATCGGGCGATTCACCTGAATTCGTATTAAATGTTCTGACATTGATGCCTGATCCGCGGAGACTGTCACGAATGTTCTGTACCAGTGACTGTTGATACACGCTATCGGCTGCGCTGATTATATTGACCTGTTGTGCTGCCAGGGCAGTGGTGGCCGTGCAGGAAAAAAACGCCAACAGGCATACACCGCGCAGCGCTGCCGATGCGGTCTTAAACGTCGAAGTGAGTGACAATCGATCCATTCTTTAAATAACTTCCGTTTTATCTATCTAGTTAAATGAAATTGAGTACTCTATATATCCAGTCAGGTTTAATTCAGCACGGGGGCCGATGTCTGGCTGATGGTGATAGTTGTTATATTCGCCCAGTAGGTTTTTTAATACCAGTGATAATTTAGACAGGCTGCCGCTCTGCCGGAATGATTTTGATAGCATCAGATCCATGGTGGTGTAACTGCTCGGCTCATCTTTGGGGACATCGAGCCATTGCATATCGCCAGCATAGTACAGACCCAGACTGCCGCTATAATGTTCATTAAACTGTTTTATGGCCAGCAGTGAGGCGGTTCTTTTCGGAGCGGAGTTTTCAAATTCTCCAGAACGGGTGGTTCGGGGGTTATCGTTGCTGGTTATTTCCAGATACGCGGCGCTGCCAAAAAAACGCAGCGAGGCGTCGGCCTGATAATCTAGCACGATTTCCACGCCGCTCACGTCGGTGCTGGCCATATTTCTGTGGATTTGCGCACTACGATCGACGGTGTCCGTGGCTACCGGTACTGATTTTTGTTGAATTAAGTCGTCCAGACGATCGTGGAAGATACGCGCGTCAAAACGCAGTGTGTCCGCCAGAAACTGGCCAAAATAGCCAATTTCCCGGCTGATGATGGTTTCATTTCCAAGCTCGTGATTGGGAATGAGCTGCTGATCTACAGCCGTTCCAATGGGTTCGCCGCCGATGGTCAGTTCGTGACTGAAGACGGTGTTGCCAGATTCTTCGGCAATGAAAGGGCTGCGCACGGCTTTAGAAATGCCGAACCTCAGGCTGTGCTGGTGGTTGAATTTATGGATCAGGGCGAGTCGGGGTGATATTTCGGCGGTCAGTGTATCGCTGTCCTCGACCAGTGCGCCAAAATTGAGCAGGTTATTCTGGTCGATCTGCCATTCAGCATTGCCAAACAAGCGATAGGTCTCTCTTCGGATGGTGCCCTGAGCGTTGAGCCAGTAGTTGGATTCAGAAATGTCCTGCTGTGCGCTGAGGCCCCAGATCAGCCTTAAGCTGTCGGTGGTCTGGTTGAAATGGGTGAGTTCGAGATTGTGTCTTTCAGATTTCAGGCCAAAGTCGAGATCTAGCGTAAAGGGATCAAAACTGTCCAGCTGAATGATCTTTGAGGTAGATTGATCAACTTTTTTCTGGCGATTGTAATAGTACTGCGCGACCAGTGAGTTTTTTCTGTTGATGGTCTGCTCCAGCTTTAAATGCTGGTAAGCGTTGCTGGTATCGCTATCGCGTACCGGCCGGGTTCCGGC
This sequence comes from Gammaproteobacteria bacterium, assembly GCA_027858635.1. Taxonomy (GTDB): domain Bacteria; phylum Pseudomonadota; class Gammaproteobacteria; order SZUA-229; family SZUA-229; genus LH-M37. The sequence continues at coordinate 1,536 of JAQICG010000169.1, forward strand.
GAGCGCGAAGTTTTCGTTGATGTCCAGATTGGTTTTGCCGAAACCGCCCTGGTAGGAGAGGCGACTGTTCTGGTCGATCTGATAATCAAGGCGGTAGTCGATGGCGCCGGTATGGCTGTCGTCGTGGTTGTCGACATATTCGTCGGCGTAAAGGTAATTGGTGACATCGCCATTCGTATCATAGGTGCTGATGTTTTTTCGGGCATCCAGGCCGTCATCATTTTGTGTAGAGGCGGTCACCCGGTAATCCAGCTTGCCGCTGTTACCGCCGTAGCGGTAAGTCAGGTCGGCAATGTCATGATTGCCTGCCCTGAGCTGGACATAATGCCCCGGATCTTCCGAGGCGTGGCGGGTGATGATGTTGATCACGCCCAGAAAGGAATTGGAGCCATAGCTGGATGAATTGGGGCCGCGCAAAACTTCGATGCGTTCGATGTCTTCAAGATTGATGGGCAGCATGTTCCAGTCTACCCCGCCCAGCAGGGGCTCGTAGACGGAACGGCCATCGATCAGCACCTGCATCTGTTTTGAATACTGGTCGGTGTGGCCGTGATAGGAGACAATTAATTTGGATTCTTCGCCCCATTCGTTGACGCTGTTGCCGACGACAATGCCGGGAACCAGTCGGAGAACTTCGGGGATGCTTCGCGCGCCGCTGGCTTCGATAAGTTCCCGGTCGATGCTGGTGACCGCCATGGGGGTTTCTGACCGGGGCTGCTCCAGTCGGCTGGCGGAGAGCACCACCGGCATTTCAAAGAATAGCTCATCATCACCCGCCTGTAGGGGCGTGCAGTGGGTGAAAGCGATGATCGATATAATGGCAGCGCCAGCGATTTTTGCAGTGGCGATATCCGGCTGGTGGAAGCTCATTCTTATAATTGACTGCTTTCAGTGGTGGTATTAGAGAGCCTGTAATATATACTCTCGAACCTGAGTAGTAAATCATTATGCCGCGGCAATCCCGGCGGCCTCGTAGCAAAAATGGTGAATTCAATGTACAAAACTCTGGCTGATTATGTGGGCCATACTCCACTGGTGCGTTTGCAGCGTCTGCCGGGAGAAACAACAAATACACTGCTGGTCAAGCTGGAGGGCAATAATCCGGCGGGTTCAGTGAAGGACCGCCCGGCGCTGAATATGATTGTGCAGGCTGAGCGGCGCGGTGAGGTTCACCCCGGCGATACCCTGATCGAGGCCACCAGCGGTAATACCGGCATTGCGCTGGCGATGGCAGCGGCGATCAAGGGCTACCGCATGGTGCTGATCATGCCGGCAAATATGAGCGAGGAGCGCCGTGCCGCTATGAAGGCGTTCGGTGCCGAGCTGATTCTGGTGACCAGGGAACAGAGCATGGAGGGCGCGCGTGATCTGGCCTTGCAGATGCAGGCAGAAGGCAAGGGCAAGGTGCTGGATCAGTTCAATAATGCTGATAATCCGAATGCGCATTATCTCAGCACCGGCCCGGAAATCTGGCAGCAGACCGAAGGCGCGGTGACGCACTTTGTCAGCGCCATGGGTACCACCGGCACCATTATGGGGGTGTCGCATTATCTCAAGGAGCAGAACCCGGCAATTCAGATTATCGGCGTGCAGCCGGAAGAGGGTTCCAGTATCCCCGGCATCCGCCGCTGGCCGGAAGCCTATTTGCCCGGCATTTTTGAAGCCAGCCGTGTTGACCGCTTGCTGGATGCGAACCAGCAGGACGCCGAACAGACCACGCGTGACCTGGCGGCGAAAGAGGGCCTCTTCTGCGGGATTTCATCGGGCGGCGCGGTCGCGGCCATGTTGCAGCTGAGTAAGGAGCTGGAGCACGCGGTGATCGTTTCCATCATCTGTGACCGCGGTGATCGTTATATGTCCACCGGTGTTTTTCCCGCCTGATAATTTTTAGAGTTGCTATTAAATGTCTGATAAACGTCATCGGCGACGTCGTAAACAACGTCTGCCGGAAGAAACTGTCCAGGTCGACATTGAAGCTTTATCCGCGGAAGGTCGCGGCATCGCGCACGTAGAAAATCGTATCGTTTTCATCGAGCAGGCGCTGCCGGGTGAAACCGTGGTGTTCAAATATACCAAGCTGAGCAAGAGCATTGCCGAGGGTCGTGCCATTGAAGTGTTGCAGGCTTCGCCGGAGCGGGTGCAGCCCAAATGCAAGGCTTTTGCAATGTGCGGCGGCTGTTCACTACAGCACATGTCGACTGCGGCTCAGCTTGAGCTGAAGCAAAAAACATTTCTGGAGCATCTCGAACATATCGGTAAAGTCAGCGCTGAGAATATATTGCCGCCGCTGACCGGGCCGCTGTGGAATTATCGTCACAAAGCGCGTCTGGGTGTTCGTTACGTGCGAAAAAAAGAGCGGGTTATGGTTGGTTTTCGTGAAAGCAATTCGGCTTTTATTACCGACACCGAGCAGTGTGAAGTTTTGCATCCCAGTGTCGGTTTTATTTTTACCGAGTTGTCAGATTGCATCGGGCGCATGCAACAGAAAGAGTCCTTTCCTCAAATTGAAGTGGCGGTCGGAGACAATCAAACCGTGCTGGTGTTCCGGCATCTTGAACCGCTGCCGGAAACCGATAGAGCGATTCTGCGTGAACTGGCAGTGCAGCATGATCTGGTGATCTATTTGCAGGCCGGCTCCCCCGATGAGCTGGAAGCGCTGCACCCTTTGCAGTCTGAACCGCTTTACTATGTGCTGCCCAAACACGATGTTCGTATAGAATTTCAGCCCTCTGACTTTACCCAGATTAATCCCGAAATAAATCGCGCCATGCTGGATCGCAGCATCGAATTTTTACAGCTGAATGAGAACGATCAGGTACTGGATCTGTTTTGCGGGCTGGGCAATTTTTCCCTGCCCATGGCGCGGCGATGCGCACAGCTCACCGCTGTCGAAGGCTCAGAGGTGATGGTGAAAAAAGCACGCGATAATGCGGCTAAAAATAATATTGAGAATGTCGAATTTCATATGGCTGATCTGTACAGCGATGACATTTCTTCAGCACCCTGGCTGAAGAAAAAGTACAACAAGATACTGCTAGACCCACCACGCTCCGGCGCTGATGCGGTGCTCAGGTATCTGGGGAAAATGGGGGCGGAACGCATTGTCTATGTTTCCTGCCACCCGGCAACACTGGCCCGGGATGCGGGCGTGCTGGTTAATGAACTGGGTTACAGGCTGGCTGACGCCGGGATTATGGACATGTTTCCACATACCAAGCATGTGGAGTCTATAGCGGTTTTTGTTAAGTGAATTTTAATTAATTAGAACTGAACGCGTATTTTAATCTGGATAAAAGCGTTCACCGCTGAGGCGCAGAGGCGCAGAGGCGCAGAGAAAAGCTTAATTTTTGTGAAATATAAAACAGAGTTATACATCGATTAACTATACTTTCCTCTGCGCCTCAGCGGTAAAAAGGTTTAAAGCTTACTCGACATAAAAACCCATTCTCACACCAGCGACTTCAATAACGTCGTTATTTTTATTGTTTTAATGTTGGTCTATCCGTGTCGGTGATAAATCATCTACTTATTGTTTTTATATAGCTGGAAAAAACCTGATTATCGCGCAGAAATCGTAAAGCATCATAACGTGTACTTTTTAGTGTTAATTAACACCTGCCGTATCGCCATGCCTCTGCCTCATTTGAAGATTGTTTGCCTCAATACATATGTGGCTGGCTTTCGCTGCGAAGCAAAATGCCGGCCATGGTGGCGCCCACGCGTTTGGCCAGTCTATCCAGCAAGTCGTCACTAACCGTGTAATTAACGATGTCTTCATGGCCGATAACTTCTCGCGCGACGTAGCCGGCACTGGCCAGTTCATCGACCAGACCGATTTCCAGGCTCTGTTCTCCCGTCCAGATCAGCCCGGAAAACAGTCCTTCGGTCTCTGACTCCAGGCGATCACCACGGCCCTCTTTAACCGCGTTGATGAATTGCTGATGAATGCTATACAGCATGGTATGCAGGTGCGGGTTGGCCTCTTTATTGACCGGGGAGAAGGGGTCGAGCAGTGCCTTGTTTTCCCCGGCCGTGAGCGTGCGGCGCTCTACGCCCAGTTTCTTCATGGCATCAACAAAGCCAAAGTTGTCCATGCGCACGCCGATAGAGCCCACAATGCTGGCCTTGTCCGCATAGATTTTGTCGGCCGCCGCCGCGACGTAATAGCCCCCTGAGGCGCACATGTCGGTAATGACCGCATACAGCGGTGTGTCCGGGTATTGCTCGCGCAGGCGAATAATCTCGTCATAAATATAGCCTGCCTGTACCGGTGTGCCGCCAGGGCTGTTAATGCGCAGGATGATGCCCATGGTGTTCTTGTCTTTGAAGGCGCGGCGTAACGCTGTGACAATGTTGTCTGAACTGGCGACTTCATTCTCGGCAATGAGGCCGGTTAAATCGACCAGCGCGGTGTGTTTGTCGCTTATGTTTTTCGTGGAGATGTCGCTGTTGGAGAACATGACCAGCAAAGTGATCAGGTAGCCAAAGGTTAGCAGCTTGAAAAAGATGCCCCAGCGACGTGCGCGTTTCTGCTCGCGCAGGCTGGATTCAGCGAGTTTGGTGATAAGGCTTTTTTCCCACTCCGGGTCTCTTTCATTCATAAGTTTGGCTTCACCTGTTATGACAGTGGCTTAGATCGCGTGGGCTTTATTATGCGATAAAATATTCGATAAATCTGCGATTCTGTCCAGGCATAATAAAGGCTTGTGCAGCAACAGTCTATCAACAGTGTGCGCGCCATGGGTGACGGCGACGGCGTCAATGCCGGCGTTTTTGGCCATCGCCAGATCATGTCCGGTATCGCCGATCATCAGGGCCTGTTCGGCGGACATGCGGGTATCGTTGAGGATGCCCAGCAACATTTCGGGATGTGGCTTGGAGCGGTTTTCACCGGCACAGCGGGTCGCGCTGAAATAGTGACCCACAGGGTGCTCCGCCAGCGAATGTTCCAGGCCGAGACGGCTTTTGCCGGTGGCAATCGCCAGCGTAAAGCCCATGTGGTGCAGTTCACCCAGCATTTCGGTCACACCCTCAAACAGCGGTGCGGGAATGTTATTTTCGTGTAGATAGTGGTGGCGGTAGCGCTCAGCCATCTGTTCAATCAGGCTTTGGTGCTTGTCCGGGTGCAGCCCGGCAATGGCCTCCTGCAGGCCCAGGCCAATGACACCACGCGCCACATCTTCCGCGATGTCTTCCCCGCAGACGAATTTGCTGGCCGCCTGCAGGCTGGTGGTGATCTGCTCGATGGAGTCTATGAGTGTGCCGTCCCAGTCAAAAACCAGCAGGGAGTAGGGGGTGTTTAAGCTGTTCATGATTCGAGATTTTTAAGTAACTGTTGTAAGTCGGGACTCATTGGCGCTTCGATAACCAGTGCCTGGCTGGAGGTGGCCGTGTGAGCGGGTAGTTCCAGCCGCGCCGCGTGCAGGAACAGGCGTTTGAGTCCGCGTTTTTTCATGGCCTTATTAAACTCACTGTCGCCGTATTTCTTGTCACCGGCAACAGGATGGCCGGCAGTCGCCGCATGGACGCGAATTTGATGGGTTCGACCGGTGTCGATTTTACCCTCCATCAGACTGGCGTCAGCGTAAATTTTCCGGGTCTCGAAATGACTGGTAGCATGCTGGCCTTCTTCGTTGATTTCAACCATGTGTTCGCCGCTACGCAGAGTTTTTTTCAAGGGAGCATCAATGGTGTTGGTGCCGCGCCAGTGTCCGGCGACCAGCGCCAGATAATATTTACCCAGTCCCGATCGGGTTTCATCGCGCAGCAGCTCATGCAGCCAGAGTAGGGTGGTTCTGTTTTTGGCAATGAGCAGGCAGCCGCTGGTCTCGCGGTCGAGGCGGTGAACCAGTTCCAGAAACTGTTCGGGGTGCTGTTGTTTCAGCGCTTCGATTACACCGAAGGCAAGGCCGCTACCGCTGTGCACGGCGATACCCGACGGCTTGTTGAGCACCAGCAGATGCTCATTTTCGAACAGGATAGAGGACTCAATCAGTTCGATTACCGAATCGGGAACCACTGCTGCCTGCTCGTTATTAATGCGGGCAGGAGGGATGCGGACATAATCATCCAGCTTTAATTTGTAATCGGGTTTTTTACGACCGCTGTTGACCCGCACCTGGCCACTGCGCAAGAGCTGGTAGACATGACTTCGGGGTACACCCT
>JAQICG010000045.1 GCA_027858635.1 Gammaproteobacteria bacterium
TGCGCCAACGGCATTCGGTAAAACAGTCCCTGCCATTTGCCTTATTACCAAACGCAAAACACACACCCTAATCCTCGTGCATAACCGCCAGCTACTTGACCAATGGCAGGAAAGACTACGCACTTTTTTACCGGATGTAGCAGTTGGTGTTATCGGTGGCGGAAAGAAGAAGCCAAGCGGAATAATCGATATTGCCACCTATCAAAGCCTGATCAATAAAAAAGACAACACTGTTTCGACCATCGTTCAAGAATATGGACACGTTATCGTTGACGAATGCCACCATGTTTCAGCTCCACGTTTTGAAATGGTTTTAAACGAAGTAAGGGCAAAATATGTACTTGGGCTAACAGCTACTCCTGAAAGACAAGATGGCCACCAGAAAATCATATTTATGGCGACAGGCCCCATCCGCCATACAGTAAAGAGCTCGCATGAGGATAAGTTTGAACAAGAAGTTTTGGTGCATCAGTTGCATGACATACCACCTGCACAGTTAACCCAATCATCAGAACGCCATAAAATTTCAGATGCAAACCGCTGGATTTTGGAGAATGCTGATCGTACTCATCGTATCGTCACGGATGTTCTTGATAGCGTAGGTGAATCCAGGCACCCAATTGTGTTAACTGAAAGGAGGGAGCATGCAGAGATAATCAATACTCTACTTTGTGACCAGGGCATAGATTCAATCACTCTGAAAGGAGCTATGACAGCAACTGAACGGAAAAACGTCGAGCAGCACTTACCAACCGCACAGGTAGTCGTAGCAACAGGAAAATACGTTGGTGAAGGTTTCGATCTGCCGAGATTGGACACTCTATTTCTGGCAATGCCTATTGCCTGGAAAGGATCACTTGCTCAATACGCAGGCCGCATCCATCGAGAATCAGATGGCAAGGAACGTGTTACGATTCATGACTATGTAGATTGCTCCCTACCTATGCTCCAACGTATGTTCCATAAGCGCGAGAAGAGCTACAAAGCCATGGGTTACAAAATTGAGTACACGGTTCAGCATTCCTGTAGCGCTAAAATGTCAACATAAATTCTGATAGGAGGCTGTCGGATTTAAGATGAATTGGCTGCGGAAGAGCGTTGATTCTCAACTCGCACGGCGCAATAACCGAAGGGCATTGCGCCGTATGCTGTGCTTTAATAAAACATGAACCATCAGAAGCGACCAAAAGTACTATAGAGTATAGAAACATGAACCGCATTAATCGCTTGTAATCACCGTGTCGGCACCGCAAATTTTCCAGCTAACTATTTAGATTAAAATACCCCATGAATCAGAAACGCCACACCTCCCCCGCACGTCGCCGCGATTACCATAAGTCGCGTTCATCCACTGCACCCTCCCTGCCGAAAGTTGATTTCGACGGTGCGCGGCTTTTTTTGCAGGCGGGGCGTGAAAAATCGCTGCTGCGTCGTCATCCGTGGGTGTTTTCGGGGGCGGTGGAGCGGCTGGAGGGTGAGGCTGTGAGTGGCGACACGGTTCAGGTCTGTGATGCGCAGGGTGGTTTTCTGGCCTGGGCAGCATACAATACACCGTCGAAAATTATCGCGCGGGTGTGGTCGTGGCAGGCGCAGGATGAAATTGATGCGGATTTTTTTCGGCGCAAAATTGCCACTGCTATTGCCGAGCGCAAAGCGCTCAGGCTGGATCAGGACAGCAACGGTATGCGGCTGATTCATGGTGAATCGGATGCCCTGCCCGGTCTGATCGTCGACCAGTATGCGGATGTGCTGGTGTTGCAACTGGGCAGTGCCGGTGCGGAGCGCTGGCGCGACACTATCGCGGATGTGTTGCAGGAATTATGTCAGCCGGTGTGCATTTATGAGCGGTCAGATTCTGACGGGCGCGAGTTGGAAGGTTTGCCACGGCGCAATGAAGTCCTGCGCGGGCAATTGCCCGAAGCACTGAGCATCACCGAAAACGGTATTCGCATTGCGGTGGAGGTGGCTACAGGTCAGAAGACCGGTTTTTATCTCGATCAGCGCGACAACCGTGCGCTGGTGGGCGAGCTGGCCGAGGGGCGCGAGGTGCTCAACTGCTTTTGTTATACCGGCGGCTTCTCGCTGTATGCGCTGCGTGGCGGCGCGCAATCGGTGTTGTCGATTGATTCTTCCGCAGAAGCGCTGCAACTGGCGCAACGCAATGTCGAGCTGAATGGACTCGATACCGACCGCACCGAATGGCAGGACAAGGATGTTTTCGAGGCGTTGCGCAAACTGCGCGATCAGAATCGCAAGTTCGACCTCATTGTGCTCGACCCGCCCAAATTTGCACCCACCGCCGCCTTCGCTGAAAAAGCTGCGCGCGCTTACAAGGACATCAACTTGCTCGGTTTTAAGCTGTTGCGCCCGGGTGGAATTCTGGCTACTTTTTCCTGTTCCGGGGGCATCAGTGACGACCTGTTTCAGAAAATCATC
>JAQICG010000009.1 GCA_027858635.1 Gammaproteobacteria bacterium
GCAGTTTTGGGTGCCAGTCCCAGCAGCATTTTGATGGCGCTGTTGGTCTGGCTGCGGGCGCGTAATTCCAGCACCTGTCCCATCAATACCAGTGCGGTGATGACCGCGGCGGCTTCAAAATAAACCGCAACCAGACCACCTTCCATTTGCATCTCGGGGGGAAACAGGCCCGGAAACAATAGCGCGACAATACTGTAACTCCAGGCGACGGACACGCCCAGCCCGATCAGGGTGAACATGTTCAGGTTCCAGCTGATGACTGAGTTCACACCACGGACAAAAAACGGCCAGCCGCCCCAGATAACAACTGGGGTCGCGAAGACAAATTCCAGCCACTGCACGACATGCATGGACAAGGCGTCGGGCAATAACGAAGGTGCCAGATCGGCGGTCATGGCCAGCAGGAAAACCGGCAGGGCGAGTGCCGTGCTGATCCAGAAACGACGCGTCATGTCGATCAGCTCGTGGTTTTTTTCATCTATTGTCACGGTCTTGGCTTCCAGCGCCATGCCGCATTTAGGACAGGAACCCGGGCCGGGCTGTTCAATTTCCGGGTGCATAGGACAGGTGTAAATATCGGTACTAACATCACAACTTCCATCAGTACAGATCGGCGACTCTGCTTTTGCAGGCTTTAGATATTGATCGGGACTATCGGCAAATTTCTGCTCACAGCCCGAGCTGCAGAAATAATAACTAGTTCCGTTATGGCTGTGATGGTGCTCACTCTGCTCGGTAACGCTCATGCCGCAGACGGGGTCGACAAGCTTCATATCATGGTCTGATAATTCCAGAGTTTGCTCTGTCATAGTCTGTTCCTCATACAAGCGATCATATTTCTAGTCTAATCCCGAACCGAATCACTAATCACTCACTGTAATCAGTGATTATTTAGCCTGTTTGCCCTACCTGTCGGCACTGACTCTATATAACAGTGAAACACGTGTGATAATTATTATCAAACAGGAATGAACCGCATTTGATAATGCTTGTCATTAGTAAGGCAAACAATATAAACTCAGTCAGGCAACTTACTTTGCCACTGCTAATTAACCAGGAGAAATAACAATAATGTCTAATTTAAAGAAATCGGTATCCCTTGCCATTGGTGCCACTTTTGCAGCCGGTCTGGCGACTACCCCGTTAGCCAATGCGGCTGAAAATCCTTTTGCTATGCAAAATCTGAGTAGCGGTTACATGCAACTGGCCGAAGCTGAAAAAATGCAAGAAGGCAAATGTGGTGAAGCTAAAAAAGCCGCAGAGATGAAAGAAGCCGAAGGCAAATGCGGTGGTGTAAAAGCTATGGAAAAAGCCAAAGACGGTACATGTGGTGGCGCGAAGGCTATGGAAAAAGCCAAAGAAGGTAAATGTGGTGCTGGCAAAGATCAGGAAATGGAAAATGAGTAAGCAGGAATATGTGGTAGCTTTTAACCACTACTCCTGATTTAAATAAAAAACCCCGGGAGTACGCTCTGCGGGGTTTTTTTCACTTATCAAAATAAGACTGGTCATGGGAAAATTTTTCTTTATTGAACAACGGCATTGAATTCGCCACCCCTTACTTTATTATGTTGTCAGTGCTTTTTTTCTACGGGCCGGGTAAAGCCAGTCTGGATTATTTTATCGAAAAACGTTACGGACCTTGTGCATGACTTCAGGCAATAACCATTATCCCGTTCACGGTGCCGGTCTCGGCCTGCGCCGTGAAGTGATGGATGAAATGAAACAGATCACCAACGATCAGGTCGACTTCATGGAAGTCGCGCCGGAAAACTGGATTGGTGTTGGCGGGGCGCACGCAAAAAACTTCCGCGCTTTCACCGAACGTTTCGATTTTGTTTTACACGGTTTATCGTTATCGATTGGCGGGCCTTCCGCGCTCGATGAAGAACTGGTCAAAGCCATTGGCCAGCTGATGCAGACACACGGCATCAATTTTTATTCTGAACATTTATCCTACTGCTCTGACGACGGCCACCTTTACGACTTATTGCCCATCCCCTTCACTGAAGAGGCGGTGCACTATGTCGCCGATCGCATCAGGCGCGTACAGGATATTCTGGGACAGCAGATCGCCATGGAAAACGCTTCCTACTACACCGCTGCACCCGGCAAGGAGATGGAAGAAATTGATTTCCTCAAGGCCGTGTTAGCTGAAGCCGACTGCAAGTTGCTGCTGGACATTAACAATATTTACGTCAACTCCGTTAATCATGGTTATGACCCTGTTGAATTTATGCAGTCGCTGCCCGCCGAGCGCATTGCCTACGGCCACATCGCCGGGCATTTCAATGAAGCGGATGATTTGATTGTTGATAGCCATGGTGCATCGGTGATCGACAATGTCTGGCAGTTGCTTGATAAAACCTACCAGCACTTTGGTACCTTCCCTACCCTGCTTGAGCGCGATTTTAATATTCCGCCGGTGGCTGACCTGCTGAACGAAGTCGATCACATCAAACAGCTGCAACAGAAATGGTCGTCCAGCGCAGCCGTCACTTCGGGTGTGCGTGTCCATGGCTGATTCAAACCTGAAAACTCTTCAGCTGGCGTTTACCGCACACCTGCGAGACCCTGACAACAACCCGGCACCCGCGGGTATCGAAGACCGGCGCATGGGCATTTACCGCGACTTGCTCTACAACAATATCGAGGGCTTTATCGCCCGCGGTTTTCCCGTAATCCGCTGCCTTTACAGTGATGCGGACTGGCAGCGCATGGTGCGTGACTTTTTTTCCCGGCATAAATGCCAGAGCCCGTACTTTCTGGAGATTTCACAGGAGTTTCTGGTTTATCTGCAAAATGAACGAGAACCTCAACCCGAAGATCCCGCCGGCTTACTGGAACTGGCGCACTATGAATGGGTCGAACTGGCATTGAGTGTTGCCGACGAAACCAATTCGCTGGAAGGCATTGATGTGAATGGCGATCTGTTATCAGGTCGGCCGGTATTGTCGGCGCTGGCCTGGTCGCTGGCCTATACACTACCCGTGCATAAAATGTCTCCCGATTATTTGCCTGCACCGACGCCTGAGCAGCCCAGCTATCTGCTGGTCTACCGCAACCGTGATGACGAAGTTAAATTTATGGAAATTAATCCGGTCACCGCGCGTCTATTCTTTTTACTGGAGAATAATTCTGATATGAGTGGCAAGCAGGCACTGGCACAAATTGCGCAGGAAATGAATCACCCCAACCCCGAGGTTGTTATGCAAGGCGGACTGAGTACATTACAGGAATTACATGCGCATGGAATTATTCTGGGTACGCGCCGATGAACTATACAAGCCCACTGCGCTCCGGATTTTTAGGTAGCCTGTTTGCCACAGTGGTTCTGCTAGCTGCGCCGCTGCACGCGGCTGAGGTCAGTGTTCACAAAAACCCGAAAACCGGACTGCTGACCTGGACTTCCGAGGAGAAGGGTTTCAGCATTGAGCTGATTCAGCTAATGCCGGATTTTGTGCGCGCAGTTTATTCCAAACATGATTTCCCGCAGGAGGAAATTGAACGAATTGCCAGTTACTGCGTGTTCGGCAGCATTTTAAAAAACACCTCTGAACAGCAGCTCACCTACAAAGTCAGCGAATGGACCTATACGGATGCACAGGGCGAAACTAAGCCCGTTAAAAGCAAAACACAATGGCTGCAAGAGTGGCAAAAAGTCGGCATTACTTTTTCATGGACCCTGCTGCCTGACGATGTTGTGTTTGAAGTTGGTGACTGGCAGCAGGGTTTTACCACCATCAAGGTACCCAGAAATGAGCATTTCGATTTAAATTACCGCTGGACGCTGGATGGCGTCGCCCATACCGGCACCCTGAAAAATTTAAGCTGCGCGCCGGCAACCCTTGAACAACCGCAATGAGTTTACCCATGCCCAAAATAATCACCCTTATAATCACCACCCTATGCCTGCAACTGACTGCACTCTCGCTTCATGCGGAATGGCAGGAACCCGAGCTGGGCTATCAGCTCACTCCTTTAGCAAAGCCTGTTGAGGCGCCCGGCTTCACACTGATGGATATGGATGAATATGAATACGACTTCTCGGAATATAGCGGCAAGGTGGTCTTGCTGAACTTCTGGGCAACCTGGTGTCCACCCTGCCGTCGCGAAATGCCTTCCATGGAACGACTGTATCAGCAAAATATGGGCAAGGATTTTACAGTACTGGCCATCAACCAGATGGAAGATGCCGATACCGTTTTCAGTTTTTTCGGCGTTCTGGAAACCCGTCCGACATTTAATATTCTGTTCGACACCGACAGCAAAGTTTCCCACAGTTATAATGTTAGAGGGCTGCCCACCACCTACCTGATTGACAAGCAGGGGCGCGTTCGTTATCGCGCCGTCGGCGGTCGTGAATTTGACCACCCCGAAGTCCAGAAAATTATCGATGCTTTAATGCAGGAATAATATCGGCGGCTATCGGCATCGAAAAAACTGGTAACGGAACATTTAATTCATGCATGAAGATACCGATTAAATGCTGATTCGACATAGTTATTTTTTACTGGGATGGCTGTTCTTTACGCTGGGCATAGTGGGTGTCGCGTTACCGGTAATGCCTACAACACCTTTCATGCTGCTGGCACTGTGGGCATTTTCCAGAAGCTCACAACGTTTTCACGACTGGCTATACAATCACACCTTTTTTGGTCCACCCTTGCAGCAATGGCAGCAACATCGGGTAATCCCGCTCGGATTAAAACTGGTGGCCATCAGCTTTATGCTGATGAGCATGACCTACCTGCTGTTCTTTTCTCCATTGCCCGACTGGGTGACAATAGTGACGGGAGTGGTGATGTCAGCCACCGCCATTTTTATTTTCAGCAAACCTTCATGTCTGCCGGTTAGTAATGATAATGAGCCATCCAAATAATTTTCGTAAGGTAGGCACCGATTTTCCATCCCTGGATATTTTTAAAAACCATTTGTAGGGTGGGCACCGCCTTTGTGCCCACGCGGGATTTTATATGCACACCGGTAGCTTCAGGTAAAGTATCCACGCTTTCTCTTATTGCTTTTTTATTTTTATTTGAACCGCGTGGGCACAAATGCGGTGCCCACCCTACTAATCAAAAATCTTCTGCCACCATCTACGCCGGCTGTTCGGCGGATTGAGTGCGGCTTCGAGCTCCACCGGTTTTATTCTGGATAAGATCCAGCCCGGTAGCGGCGGGTTTTCGCTGAAGCCGCAGGAGACGCCCAGGTTATTGGGGTCGAATATTTTTATATAGCTGGGAGTTTCCTTGCTGTCGGTATAGACGATGCCGCAGTAATCTTCGTCGTGCTCCTGATGCAAGAGGGCATCAATTTCATCGATGAATTTTAACAGATGGTCTTCACTGGCCGTAGTTTCGGGTGGCACTTCACCCACGGCATAAATATACCAGCCCGTAGCCGGCGGTTGCCTGAGTACATTCCAGAACTCGTCCAGATGGTGCCAGCGTAGCAAAGAGGTAAAGCTGCCCCGAAAGGCGTCAACATAATTTTTTTCTACTGGTATCTGCATCGTTAAAACCTGCGTGTTGGTTGTCTATTTAAGCCGACACCTGCTCGTTGATCCACGCATGCAGCTCGACCAGACTGCGGCGGATAAAGGCCCGGTCATCGAATACGCTCGCCATAACCGTAATGCCCTGAATGCGCGCCAGCATGTCCATCGCTTTGTCTTCTGCTTTGGCACACTTTAGCGCTGTAAATTGCTCCACCAGCCACTGCCGCATCATCACAAATACGGCGCGCGAAACCTGCTGAAGATCCTTTCTGTCTTTCGCCAGTTCGGCACTCAGGGTGCCAATGGGGCAACCAACCTGAACAAGGTCCTCCTCAAAATTGGCCAGCATATTACTGAAATGCATAAGTCGCTGACGGGGGTCGCTTGCGGTCTGTTCACAGGCCTGTAAAATCTCGCCATAGGTCTGTAGCCGTGCCTCAACGACTGCATTGAGAATATCGTCCTTGGTTTTGAAGTAATAGTAGAAGTTACCGCGCGGAATTCCCGTGACGTCGGCAATATCCCTGAATGATGTCTGATGATAACCGCGCTTATAAAACAGCTGGTCAGCGGCTTCGACGATAAGCTGGCGATTGTTTTCTCCTTTATTACCCATATTTGAACTTCATCCTTCGTGGCACTGGTCATTAGAAACTGTGCAAAGCGGCTGTAAACCTGATTTGCAGCATAAAATCAAATATTAGACACTTGTATGATTATTGTAAACCTAATACCCTGCCATCGCCGAATAAATATACCTGCGCGATGGAAGGCTATGACGAAGTAAAAAACTATAGAATGGCTGCCACTTTAAATGCAGCCCAACTAAACAGGCCGTTAATCCCATGTTCACAAACCGATTTTTTCAACCATGTCTGTAAACGCACTCAAGATCGAAAACCTGAAGAAGACCTATCGCAATGGCACCGTCGCGTTACACGGCGTCAATCTGGATGTAATGGAGGGCGACTTTTTTGCTCTACTCGGCCCCAATGGCGCCGGCAAATCGACCACCATCAGCATTATCAGCTCACTCACTAACAAGACCACCGGCAAGGTTCAGGTTTTCGGCCACGATATCGATCAGGATCCGGCGACCGCGCGCAGCATGATCGGACTGGTGCCGCAGGAGTTCAACTTCAACATTTTCGAGCCAGTGATCGAGATTCTCATCAATCAGGCGGGTTTTTATGGCATCAGTCGCAAAGTAGCCACCCGGCGCGCAGAAAAATATCTGCGCAAGCTGGAGCTGTGGGACAAGCGCTTCGACATGGCCAAGGAACTTTCGGGGGGGATGAAACGCCGCCTGATGATCGCCCGTGCGCTGGTGCATGAGCCCAAACTGCTGATTCTTGATGAGCCCACCGCCGGGGTGGACATTGAAATCCGTCACTCCATGTGGACGTTCATGCGCGAGATTAATGCCAGCGGCACTACCATTATTCTGACTACGCATTATCTGGAAGAGGCCGAAAGCCTGTGCAACCACATTGCCATTATTGACAAGGGCGTGACCATCGAACACACCAGCATGCGTACCCTGCTCGACCGGCTGCGCGTCGAGACCTTTGTGCTCTATCTTGAAGAACCCCTGAGCGAGGCACCGATCTGTGGCGATTACCCGCTCAAGCTGGTGGACAGCAACACCCTCGAAGTCGGCGTCGCGCATTCACAGACTTTGAACGAGTTTTTTCATCTGCTCAGCGAGCGCAACATACAGGTTCTCAGTATGCGCAACAAAACCAATCGTCTGGAGCAGCTGTTTGTCACCATGATGCGCGACGGCAACGCCGAAAATTACAGCGGAGTCCAGGCATGAATTTCTCGCAACAACTGATCGCCTTCAACACCATTATGGTGAAGGAATACCTGCGCTTTATCCGCATCTGGGTTCAGACCATCATCCCGCCGGTCATCACCATGGCGCTGTATTTTGTTATTTTCGGGCAGCTGATCGGCTCGCAAATCGGCGACATCGACGGCTACCGCTACATGGACTATATCGTGCCGGGGCTGATTCTGATGGCGGTGATCACCAATTCCTACTCCAATGTAGTGTCGTCCTTTTTCAGCGCCAAGTTTCAGAAGAACATCGAAGAGATGATCATCTCGCCGCTGCCTAACTACATCATTCTGGCCGGCTACATTTCCGGCGGCGTGGCGCGCGGCGTCACCGTCGGCATTACCGTCACCGTCGTCTCCATGTTTTTTTCTGATTTTCAGATCCACAGCCTCGGCATCACACTGGCGGTATTCGTACTCACCTCCATCCTGTTTTCCATTGCCGGGCTGATCAACGCGGCGTATGCGCGCAGCTTTGACGACATCACCATCATCCCCACTTTCGTGCTGACGCCGCTGACCTATCTGGGCGGGATTTTCTATTCGATCAAAATGCTGCCCGTATTCTGTCAGACATTTTCGATGGCCAACCCGATTATGTATATGATCAACGCCTTTCGCTACGGCCTGCTGGGAGTCTCGGATATTGATGTCACCACCGCGCTGGTGATTATCGTCGCCTTCATCATCATCCTCTTCACCCTGGCCCTCAGCTTGCTCAACAAGGGCGTTGGCATCAAGCCGTAGCCAATACCGACTGCATAGCCATTGGCTGCACCTACATTTGCTTTAGCCCCCGCTGGGCTGTTGGTTTTTTTTAAAGCTTTTCACCGCAGAGGACACAGAGAACGCAGAGGTTTTATTTGTGCTTCGCACAAACTATTAAGAATTAGGTTTTCTCTGCGTTCTCTGCGTCCTCTGCGGTGAAAAGCTTTTGCTTTTGCTTTTGCAACTGGTGCATACCCGTCTGATTGCTGTGGTGATTTAAACAGGGTGGTTATGGAGGATTCTTAGCATGCGTACGATTACGCTACGCTAATCGTGCCTACGCGCTGCTGGTGTTTTTTAAAGCTATTCACCGCAGACAAATTTTTCTGGAGCAGTGGTGCATGGAAGCACCGTTGACGAACCGAAGGATGGAATGAATTTGAACATCCGCAGGCTGGCCCAGAGGGTGACTAATTTTGCCGGGAGAAAAATTGAACAGCAGCCCTATCGCTGGTCCGCAGGGCGAATTACAGGAAGTAATTCGTAACGCAGGAAGCCCGAAATAACCGCAGAGGGCGAAAAGGTTTTATTTGTGCTTCGCACAAACTGTTAAGAATTAGGTTTTCTCTGCGCCTCTGCGCCTCTGCGGTGAATGTTTTTTGTTTTTGCTCCAGACATAAAAAAGGCCGCTCGATGCGGCCTTTTTATCGCTTCATCAAAATGAAGCCTTAAGCGTGCTCTTCAGTAAAAAACTGACGCTGCACCAGCGCGAAGCCACCGAACATGACGGTAGCAAAAGCCAAATTGCCCAGCAGGCTGTTCTGCAGGAAAGGCAGACCGGCGACATAAGACTGCATCAGACCGGCGGCGGTCATCGGGTACAGGCCATTCATCATCCAGGCGCCGAAGTTGGTAATGACAAAGAACAACAAGGTCGATGCCACGGCTGAAGCGGCGACGCGATTAACGGTGATTTTCTTCTGCATCCAGATGCCTATACCTACGGTCAGAGCGAATCCGGCATAGACAAAAATCATGGTGTTGTGGAAGCCGAGGATCAGGTCACTGAGAATCAGCGCCACAAAAGGCAGAATGAAGGCCAGGCGTTTATCCAGAAAATAAGCGCCGCCGAACAGGGCCATCGCCGCCACCGGTGAAACATTAGGGGGATGTGGTAACACCCTGAAGAGTGCGACACCGAAAATAATAACTGCAACTGCCCATAATTTTTTATTCATGATTGTTCCCCATATATAATATCGACGAATTCTAACACAACAATGCCGCGCTGAATCTACTTCAATGACGAGCCATTACTCCTCGCCGTTCCACAGCCAGGCCGCGCCACGCACACCGGAGGAGTCTCCGTGCTTCGGCGGTAGCAGTTTGGTGCTGACCACATCAGAAAACACATACTCGCCCCACAGTGCGGGGACGTTGTCATACAGGCGCTGGATATTACCCATGCCCCCGCCCAGCACAATGGCATCGGGATCGAGAATATTGATCACATGCGCCAGACCTCTGGCCATGCGCTGCTCATAACGTTGCAGGGTCTGCTCGGCGTCGTCATCGCCCTGCCCGCTCAGTTCGACAATCTGGCGACTGCTGAGTACGTGCCCGGTATGCAGTTCGTGATCGTAGGCCATGCCGGGGCCGGAGAGAAAAGTTTCGATGCAGCCGTGCTTGCCGCAGTAACAGACCGGTCCGGGCAACTCGTCGTTATCGGGCCAGGGCATGGGATTGTGCCCCAATTCACCGGCGATGCCGTTGGCGCCGTTGAGCGCCTGCCGGTTAACGACGATGCCCGCGCCGACGCCGGTGCCGATGATCACGCCGAAAAC
>JAQICG010000444.1 GCA_027858635.1 Gammaproteobacteria bacterium
AGCCAGGACAGGGTTGATTCTGGTGGTCGAGGATAACGAAATTAACCAGCAGGTGATCACGATGCAGTTATCCGCGCTGGGCTACGAAGTCATGCTCGCTGCCAATGGTCGCGAAGCGCTTAAATTATGGCAAATCCATCCCTTTGATCTGGTGCTCACCGATTGTCATATGCCCGAAATGGATGGTTTTGAAATGGCGAAACAAATCCGTCAGGCGGAAATAACCACTGGCTCGCGTATCCCCGTTGTTGCATTGACGGCAAATGCCATGTCAGAGGATCGCAATAGATGCATAGACAGCGGCATGGATGATTGTTTAACCAAGCCCATTGAGATGGACGATCTAGGTCGGGCGATCCAGAAGTGGTTGTCTATTCCCGCCTTGCCGTCGTCGGAGACCCACGCCGGCGAGATTGCAAAATCAAGCAGCGAGGAAAATCATGCCCCGGTGAATCCGCAGGTGCTGGCAACTTTAATTGGGTCTGATATTGAACAATGCAGACCATTGCTGCTGAAATTCATAGAGGCATCAATACCCATCATTAACGAGTTAGTTGACGCAGCGGAAGCCGCCAGATTTGATGAAATTTTCGCTCTGGCGCACAAACTTAAGTCATCAGCTAAAGCAGTCGGCGCGGAACGTCTGGCCGAATTGTGTCTAGATATGGAACAGGCGAACAAAAACGGAATGGCTGAAACCCTGCAGCTGTTGCTGGCTTTGCAGCTCAAAGATGAGTTCGGTCGGGTTGACCGCTTCATTGAACAGATGTAACGGTCAGGAGGCTGTCGGGTTCAGGATAAATTGGCTGCGGTAGCGGGAGAGCGGCCCAAATTCCCCCGATTTTTCGTTGCGTAGAATAACTATGCGCCTCAAAATCGGGAATAGTGCGCTCACTCTCCCGTTCCCTCGCTTCAATTCAATTCCCCCAAACCCGATAGCCTCCTGCGACATCTTGAAAGACAGCCCTGAAAGACACCGGAGACCGGAAAAGGAGAGACCGGATAACCATCACATGCTGCATGTAATTCTGTGACAGCAAGGGCGCTTTTCTCTGTCAAACACACTCCCCATAGTTCGCATCCTTCCGCCTGAGCTTTTGTAAGCTCTCCCGAGCTTAAAACGCCTTCCAGGCATGCCGTTATAAGGCCTCATTATCTAATTCCTCTGGGCAGGCGCGCCCATTTATCCGGTAATTGAGCCCGTCCATCGCCTCTGAAGCCTTTGCAGTCGTGATTTAACTGCGTAAGTTGTTGAAATAATTGAGTAAATTTATAAAAAGTTTAATACAGAAATAACGGAAATCAATTGACAAACAGCCCCGATCGGTCTATCTTTAATTCAGAAGAAACGGAAAAGAAAGAAAAATCAGAACAGAGGGCAAGGCGATGGATTTCAAATCAGTTAGACAAATATTAATGATGACGGCACTGAGTGCTCTGCCATTTGGCGTACAAGCAGCAAGTGTCACCGCTCAGGTCAGTGCAAACATTGTTCCCATTAGCTCATTTTCTATCTCAGGAGCTGCGCTCTTTAGTGGTTCACGCAATGAAGGCACCGGCGAGAGCACCGTTCATTTGAGTGCCTCAGGCACAGGTGATGCGGCAACATTAAAAATTCATAATGATAGTGGACATGCTTATGATGTTTCCGTATCGCTACCCACCAATTCAGACGATGAATTTTATAGTACGCTGAAAATTGTCGATTCACAGTTAACACTTAATCAGGCAAGAAAGAGTGAAAAAGGAGAGCAGCAATTAGAATTTGGAGGCGCTATCGAGATGGAGAATATTCCAGAGGAACAATCGCACACCGGATACGTTTACATTACAACGAATTTTTATTAGACACGACGGCTCGATTTATTATGGTTGTTGATTAATCCCGATTAATGATCCAGTTCGATATGAGGATGAGACATGTTAACTGAAGAATTAAAAATTTTTGAATCGATGAGTGAAGGTATTGTTTTGTTTAATGAAGATGGTACTTTTGACTATACCAACGAGGCGGGTGCTAACTGGTTGTGGGGCTTTAGAGATGATGATGCTCTGTACGGAAAGCTCGTTACGGTAATCGGTAAAATCGTGGCTCATCCACAGCGCCATCCGGTGATGTTTAAGTTGAAAAATGTACCGGAAATAGGTGAAATACATTGCGCAATATTCAGGGTTAATTGTCATATTCTCGTTGTGCTGGATAAGCACCTTGATAATAAGTCGCCGGGTTTCGGTGTTGTCAGTCCTCTGGCAGGGATTAGAGAGAGGCTACAGCTAATGAGCACGGTCTATGTGGGTGG
>JAQICG010000389.1 GCA_027858635.1 Gammaproteobacteria bacterium
GAAGAAATTTTAGCGCTGGCAAACCCGATGTGGGCTGACCTTGTTAAATACTCGAATGAAAAAAACTATGGTGCTTTTACCCGCAATATTTCATCTGCTCTGCAAATGGGTGCTAATGAAATAGAGATGGTTAAGCAGTTTGCAAGAAGCGATTTGGAGAAAAACCACTCTGAAGATTCTGAATCTCTTGGTATCATTCGTCGTGGTGAATATGTGACGGTTCTGTATAAACAGATAAATAGCAAGGACGGAAGTGAATGGTTGGGCAGACTGGTGCTGGGTTATGAAAATGACAATATAAAAATCTTTGGCGCTACATTGTTCTAAGACAGATTTATATAAAGCAGGCTATTCTAGTTATGTCAGATATAATACAAAACGAAAAATTCGTTGAACTAAGTTATAAGGTCATCGATAAAAAAACCGGCGACGTACTTGTTACCATTGATTATCCTCTGGGTTATGTTCATGGTGTGAACGATGTTCTGTCAGAACAGGTGACTAAAGAGCTGGATGGTAAAAAGGTGGGTGATATAATCGAAGTGCCGGTTGACACTAGACTATTATATGGTGAGAGAGATGAGGCACTGGTGTTTACTGATTATATCGAAAATGTTCCGGAGGAATATCGGGAAATCGGTATGACCATTACCATGGAAAATGAAAAAGGTGAACCCAAAAATTTTATCGTCACTCGCTTCGATGACAAAACATTAACCATCGATGGAAATAATCCGCTGTGTGGTAGAGATGTTATTTTCACGTTGGAAGTATTGACCATACGTGAAGCAACTGATGAAGAAATCGACCTTGGTGGTGCAGTAGGCGCGGATCCGGATATCAATGAAATTCTCAAATAATTATATTTTTTATCCAGACAATAAAGCGCTGGAAAAAGCAGTTGAACACTATAAGTCTCTGGTTTCTGATGATGAAGCCACGAGCGCTAATGCTGATAACAGGGTGACCGTGCCAGATAATTTTATTTATACGCGCGGTAATTTTGAGCAACATCGTTACAGTGCCAATGTGTTCACAAATGCGTGCAATGTGCTTGAAGCTACATTGACTGAGGAAATTCGTCAGCAATCACCTTTAGATTGGGCTGCAACACAGAATAGCCTTGGTAATATATTATCGGCACTTGGTCAGCAACAAAGGAATGCCGATTTGTTTAACAAGGCAATCGCATGCTTTAACCATGCACTGGAAGTGTTTGGCCAGGAAGATTCACCGCTAGACTGGGCTGCTACGCAATCTAATCTGGGTTCTGCCCTGCAGGCGCTGGGCAGACAGGAGTCTGACTCAAAAGCATTGAAAAATTCCATTGATGCTTATTCTGCTGCGTTATTGGAATATTCCCGAAAAGAGACGCCGCAACAATGGGCTTCGGTAATGTTTCAACTGGGCGTGACTTTTCATACATATGGACGTCTTCTCAAAGGTAACCGCACTTTCCAAAAGTCGGTTGTAGCTTATAAGAATGCACTTGCAGAGTTCGATGCAGATGATTACGCTCTCGAATTAACCGCCACTCATAATAACCGTGGCGCAGTACTGCATCATTTGGGCGAGTCCGAAGAAAACCCAGAACGTCTGGAAGAAGCAATTAGAGCCTATGAGACGGCATTAACGGTATGCATGGAACAACAACTTCCTTTTCACCTGGCAGTATTATGCCGGGTCAATAAAGCAACGGCACAAGGTGTGCTCGCTGAATTAATATATAATTCAGTGCTTGCTGACGAAGTCGCAGATGAATTTGAATTGATTATCGAATGTTTTCCGCACGTCCTTCAACCATTGTGCCTAAAACACTGCGAAGAGCAGTTGAGTAAGGTGCAATCCTTGTCGCTCAACTGACTGCCATGAGTAATGAATGCATTTTTTGCAAGTTCAGGGATGAGAGAGTTCTAGGAGAATGTGAATACACAATAACTTTTCTGGATACTTACCCCGCGACTCCTGGACACACATTGATAGTTCCGAAGCGGCATTTTGCCTCTTTTTTTGAAGCTACAGAAGACGAGATGCTCGCTATTGGCAAGGCTATTCAGAAGGCTAAAGTTATTTTAGATCAAGAGTTTGCACCAGATGGTTACAATATCGGGATTAATGTTGGTGAGACTGCCGGGCAGAGTGTTCACCATTTACACGTGCATGTTATGCCAAGATATAAAGGTGATGTTAAGGATCCGCGAGGTGGCGTGCGATGGATTTTATGGAACAAGGCTAACTACTGGAAAGACAAAAAAATAGTTAACACGATTTCAAATTCGTTCTGAAAGCTGATAATCTATATTAATAAACGCCCCGATCTCTGCCATAAATTTAACCATTCTGGCACCGAAGCCTACATCCGGACAGGTTTCATCCTTATCAACAGATAAGGTTAGCACCACGCCAATTCTGGGCGACAGGTTGTGGCTTTTACACACTTGCAGAATTCCTTCCTTGACTGGTTCGAGTTGCTTAAGGATGTTTTCAGTCAGCTTATAAACATCGACCTCATCAGTGCCATTTTCCGTCGTGACAGTATCTGTCGACAATTCCCATGAGCTAATCGCGGGTTTATCCAATCCGCTTCTGGCACCGGCGCTATCGACTGAGGTGGGCTCTATGCCAAGCAAGCGAGTGATGTCATCGGGGTTAAAGTGATAACCAGCAAGCGTGAAGTGGACTCGTCCTTTATTAGGTGCCAAGACTTTTTCCTCCAGGAATT
>JAQICG010000152.1 GCA_027858635.1 Gammaproteobacteria bacterium
GTTTTTCAATCTGGTCAGTGGAAAGGCCCAGCGCTAACAGCCGTTCACCGGAGGCGGCACTCAAGCCTTTGTTGCCTGCTGATAAAGCCTGTACAAATTCTTCCTGCGCATTGACTAACTGGGGTGAATAAAAGTCGAACAGGCGTTCCCCTTTTTTAACGCGCTCGCCTTCAGAACGCACCGCCAGATTTTCGATCCAGCCTTCGGTGCGCAGATGAATATGACTTAGTTTGGACTCATCGAAATCGACATAGCCCACGGTATCAATGCCGCGCCAGAGCCTGGACATTTCAGCTTCAGTGGTACGCACGCCGAGGTTTTGCACCACCTCGGGCGAGATCGTTATCGTATCACCATCGCCTGCATCCTCCGCGTAAACAGGCACCAGATCCATGCCCATGGGCGATTGGCCCGGCTCATCCCTTCGATAGTTCGGGTCCATCGGTGCAACCCAGTACAGCACCTCTTTTTCAGATTCTTCAGCAGCGATTACCGCCGGTAGCATTAAACATTGTGCTGCTACAGCGCCTGCTAACAGATAAATAATTTTTTTCATTTCTCTTCTCCCGAGATATACAGCAACTGCGAAATGGCCAGTGAACGGTCGACACGCACACGTAAATCCGACAGCCGGATATCCAGCTCGGTAATGTGTGCGCGCATTAAACTGGTGAATTCCGTGACGCCACTTTGATAAGCTTTAAGTGCTGATTTTGTGTTGCTTTCAGCGGACCTGATCAGATCATCTTTATAGTTGCGACGACGTTCATCCAGACCTTTTAATCTGGCCCCGGCGCGGTCATAAATCTGTTTCAGCTTTCGCAACTGATCATCACGCGCCCATCTAACGGCGGAGATTTTTTCCTCGCTGGCAGCAACGCGTTTGTCCTGACGGTTTTCGGTAAACAGCGGAATGTCCAGCGTTGCCATCGCTGCCATCATGTCGGCACGATCACTGGTATCCGGGTTCTCACCAAAGCGCTTGCGGTATTCCAGAGACAGACCCCAGCCCGGTTTATATTGCTGTTTCGCTATCGCTGAGCCCTGTCTGCCGGCTTCCAGTTTTGCGTTTTCAACAATGATTGCCGGGTGCGATGTGATCAGCGCGTTAATGTCATCTGCAGCGGAAATTTCCGGCAGTTCAGGAAACTCCGCAGCAATCGGCTGCCAGGCCGCCTTACCCAGCCAGCGGGATAAATCAGCCCGCAGCATCTCTTCTTCCGTCTGAATTATTATGGCGCGATCATCGAGGCGTGATAACTCAAGATCCGCGCGCAGTACATCCTGCTGGTTGACCCGGCCGGAGGCATACTGCGATTCGGTAATTTGCACCAGTTGTGAAAATAGCCGGCGGGATCCCCGGATAATCCGCGCCGCTTCCACCTGATAATAAAGGTTGAAAAAATCTTCACGTATGTTCATTTTCAGCTTTCGCTGCCGGTCTTCAGCACGCGCCAGTTCAGCCTTCGCCTGCCACTCGGATTGCAACTGCTTTAACGCCAGCGAATCGCCTTTTGGAAACGCCTGTTGTACACCCACAATAAACTGCGTCATCGGCTCCTGAGTCGTGCTCAGAGTATCCAGCGGTACATTAGAAAGACCGAATCGCAGTTTGGGATCAGGCAGCTGATTATCCGCCACCGCCTCATTATTCCAGGCGCGGGCGATAGCTTTATGATTTTCGAACAACGGGTCATTGCGCTGCGCAATGCTCTCCGCTTCGCTCAGGGTCAATGCCGAAACATTGCCAAGAACCCCGAGCATTGCTAAGAGCCCCGCTATTCTGCATAGATTTTTTCGCCGGTTAAAACCAGTTTGATGACTGCTGTCGCCATTGTCATGGCAATGAGATTGAGTTCTCATCATTAAATACTCCACATCAAAAAAATATCATCATCTTCGATGATTAACAGCGCGTTAAAACTGCGCTGAGTAAATTATAGCTAGAGTGTTTGCGGGGGTCTTGCGAGGGGAGAAACAGTTCGTGTAAACAACGAACCGGGGTTGACAGAAACCGGTTCGGCCGTGCCTGCATCAGAGAGCAGGAGCAGATCAAAAGTTATCGCTGCGGAGATATGCACACAGCCTGAACATTGAGCATCGCACTGGGGACAGCAGACACAGACCGATTCTTCCTGCGGGCTGACAGTCTGAACCGATGCCGGCATATCATGCCCGGCATGGCTCATCATAGTCATCTCAACCTCGACGCCATCCATACAATCTTTTTCAGAAGACTCCATCGACAAGGCAAAGCCACTGCGCAATGGCAGCATGACTACCATCAATACCAGCATATTGAGCAGGAAACTTTTGCAGATCAATTTCATGGACATAAAAATAACAGAAATGCGGTGATAAGACAATCTACAAGTTATTAATTGGCAGTTGGCAGTTGGCAGTT
>JAQICG010000198.1 GCA_027858635.1 Gammaproteobacteria bacterium
GATAAATCACCTTATTTTTCTATAAAAAACCATAAATATTTTTACCAGATGCGTCATCCAGTCTCCACAACATCTACCATAAAGCGCTCAACTCATTGTTATTGCTACCATTAACATCAAATTAAAACTCAATAGCCCTTTTTTATACGAGGTAGTTATGAAAAAGTATTTCACCTATTCCCGCTTTTTAAGCGCATGAAACAGCTCTTCCCTCCCACCTGAGGCCCGGTACCAGGTGGCAAAAGTCTTTCTATAAATACCCTACATACTTTTCGACACAATGAACGTGAGACACATTGGCTCGACTGATACATCTGCATAAAGAAGAACAACCTTTGGCAAGAAGGGAACCCTTGCCAGCAAAAAATCGCAGTTAATATTTAACTACGATCACTAATGTTTTACGGAGAAAATTAATGAATATTATCAACAAATATTGCGGTCGACCTTTATGGTTTACGGCAATCCTGCTTACCGCCTTTGTAACCGGCTGTAGTAGTAACAATGATACAAGCACGACTGATACTACTACCGATCCAGCTGCACTCACAGTCACTTTAACCAACCCTGCCAATGCTGCAACTGCTGTGGCAACAAATCAGAAGATCACGGCGACTTTTAGTGAGTCAATGAACGAAGCTACGCTTGATAGTGCCAGCTTTACAGTAATTGGTGCAAGCGGACCCGCAATCGACGGCACCGTGAGCCTGGATGCCGCCAGCAACACGGCGATCTTTGCGCCGGTTAGCGACTTGACAGCCAACACTGTCTACACTGCCACCATTACCACGGCAGCAGCAAGCACGACCGGTAAAACAATGGCCAGCAACCATGTCTGGAGCTTTACCAGTAACACTGACCCAGACAGCGTCGTCCCCGAAGTAAGCAGCACAAATCCTGCCAACGCAACTGCTGATTTTTACCTCAACAGAAACATTACTGCCAGTTTTAGTGAATCGATTGATCCCTCTACCGTCAACATTACCAGTTTCACGCTGGCTGGTAATACTGTTGGTGACGTTACAGGTGATGTGAGCTACAACGACAATGTCCAGGTGGCGACTTTCAACCCGGACGCTAATCTAGCTTCCTCAGAAACTTACACAGCCACCCTCACCACAGACGTTCAGGATCTGGCTAGTAATGCACTGGCAGCGAAGGTAGAGTGGACGTTTACTACAGGCACAACAGTAGTGCAAAGCCGCCCAGCTGTAAATCTCGACACCGCCGGCGATTTTGCAATACTGGCCAAGACGGCTATTACTAAGACCGGCACCGCTGGCACCATGATTACTGGTCATATCGGCGTTAGCCCGGCAGCGCTGTCTGACATAGCAGGTTTTTCTGTAACCCGAGTCGGAACCTATGCGACATCAGATTATGTGAACGGACATATCTATGCAGCCGATCTGGATTCACCTACACCGAGCAACATGACTACATCCATCAGTAATATGGAGACCGCATACACCGATGCAGCCGGCAGATCAGACCCTGATTTCACCGAGCTCGGTGCCGGCAATATTACCGGCATGACACTAGAGCCTGGTCTTTACAAGTGGGGCACCAATGTCTTAATCAATAATGCCGGTGTAACTATTTCCGGTAGTGTAGATGATGTCTGGATTTTTCAGATAGCAGGTGACCTTATAGTGGATAACGCCGCTAAGGTGACTCTTGCTGATGGCGCATTGCCTGAAAATATCTTCTGGCAGGTCGAAGGCGGCACTGGTGTAGCCATTGGCACTACCGCTGAGTTCAAAGGTGTCGTACTGGCGCAAAAGGCGATCACGGTCAATACCGGTGCAACTGTTAATGGCAGGCTGTTAGCACAGTCCGCGGTAACTCTGGATGGCAACGTTGTTACCCAGCCATAGCAGGGTTGACATATTCGTTGCGAAATTACAGCAATTGATATAACCAACAGGGGCTGATGAGGCCCTGGAAAAAAGGACCCTAACGGGTCCTTTTTTGCTCATCGATTAGAGCGCTGCATCGTTTTTTAGAGGTCAGGTATCATCTGCATAATTACCGTCACAACTCAGTGTTAATAAAAAAGGCGGCAATACTATGATTAATCGACATCGATTGAGGAGTCTATTTTGCCAAACGCCTTCAAATCATACCGTAAGCGTCTGACGCTGTTTTCGGCTTTCATCATCCCTGCCCTTATCGGCCTGATACTGCCGGGGTGTTTTTTTGAATCCTCTTCTGGCACGTTTGTTCAGCCTGCCGTGATCGCAGTATCACCTCCCGGCAGCAGCGACACGGCACTGG
The DNA here is from genome assembly GCA_027858635.1 of Gammaproteobacteria bacterium. Lineage (GTDB taxonomy): Bacteria > Pseudomonadota > Gammaproteobacteria > SZUA-229 > SZUA-229 > LH-M37. Next base: position 2,278 of record JAQICG010000198.1, read on the forward strand.
TCAGCACCGATATCACCGCTACTTTTCTTGATGACATAAATGCAGCAAAGAACAGAAAAAATATTTCAAATTGAGGTTTTGACTTTTTCGCGGCTTTACTACGCGCAATCCTGGGTTACGAATTACCTCCTGTAATTCGCCCTGCGGGCCAGCCATAGAGCGGCTGTTCAATTTTGCTCCCGGCAAAATTAGTCACCCTACGGGCCGCACTGTGTGCGTTCAAAATACTCCCGGCATTTTAGTGGCGTTCTTCGCGGATAAAGCATTTGTTTTTATCTATGTTTATCCGTATTCATCTACAGCTTG
>JAQICG010000071.1 GCA_027858635.1 Gammaproteobacteria bacterium
CCGGTGATCAGCCGGCCCACCGACCAGCAGGCACCGTTGCGGCGTTCGCCGGTGGTGGCAAGATCGCCGCCAAAATTTACCAGCACGCTCGCCGGCGTCAGGCCGCGCGCGATCTGCACACAACGATCCACCGCGTACTCCTTGCCGATGCCGCCAAGATCAATTTCCATGCCTGCCGGCATCTGCAATATCTGCTCATGCCACTGCACTTTCGACCAGCCGATATGTTGCAACACGGCGTTCACTGCTGAGGCTTCCGGCACACGGTCGCTGCCGTCAAAGCGCCAGACCTTGCGCAGCACACCCGAGGTGATGTCGAACAGGCCCTCACTCATCCGGGTGAGCTGGTCGGCGAAATCAATCAGCCTCGCGGTTTCGTCATCGACGCTCACCGCAGCGCCTTCGGCATGATTGATTTTAAAAACGATATTGTCGTCGCGATAGCGGCTGAATTTTTTTTCTATGCGCAGCGCTTCCGTAGATACCGCTTCGAGTATGCGTGCCGCCTGTTTTTTATCATCCACTTCCATGAGCACTTCGCAGGGACTGGCCATGGCGAAAAAACAGCCGTGCCAGTAACCGGCTTCGTACTTGAGCTGCAAACGACTGGACTGTGATTTTTTCATATCAAAAAAAGGGCTTCCGAAGAAGCCCTAAACATAATTGATCAGTGAGCGATAAACAATCTTTGTCTCAACCGAATCAACCACTACCACACAAAAGAGTAATTCACCTGGAGCATCATCGCATCCAGATCCGGCGTTTCCTGACCTGCAGGCACCGCGCCGTCATTTACCGACTGGGTAAACAGCCCGGCTCGCACCGAGAATTCGCTGTCATTGGCCATGGGCATGCCATATTTCAGGCCCAGGGTGATGGTTTCAGACTCCGCCAGCCGGTAGTCATGGCTGGCGTAATCCACCAGTACTTCGCCTGTGCCTGCATCGACATCAGCACCCAGCACCAGATTATGCGTATAAAAATCGGCCGCGCTCTGGCTGTAATAACGCACCTGCGGCTGCAAATAGCTGTCAGCCAGCTGGTAACGGTATTTCAGACCCAGCGTATGCGAATTAATTCCCCAGTCATCAGAATAATATCGATAGGAGAAATCAACCACGTCCTCTTCGAGGTGATGCATCGCCTTGAAGAACAGGATGTTTTTCTGGCGGCTATCGGGGCGTTTTTCATAGACATAGGGCAGATTGACGCCACTAAAGAAGGCTGAACCGGTAACGGGCAGCCCGGTCGCCGGATTATCCGTCACGGTGACGATTTTGTAGGGGTCATTCTGATAGCCGCTGACCGATCCCAGGGTCAGATTCAGCTGCAAGATGGTTTTACGGTCGATCACCTGCGTCACGCCAATCATGAAATCGGTGATAGTTTTGGTTTCGCTGTCACCATCCACATTCTTGCCGGCGCCGGAGTCTCTCATCGGAGTGAATTCGGTGGGCACACCGCTGTGCGGGTTGACGCTGTCGCTGTTGAAGCCCAGACCGACATTCAGTGTGGTGTTGCGATTATTGAAATCGCGCGCATAGTTTGCGCTTACGCCCATCGCAAAATAGTCGTGCTCACCCGAGAGGTTGGCGCCCCAGATGATTCTGGACATGCGATCCAGCGACTGCGTGTAATCAGCACCCAGCGCGATGCGGGTGTCGATAAAGGTCGAATCCAGGGGCTGTTCACCCGGCGCAATCGTGTAGGAGCTGTCGCCCGAGGGCGTGGTAAAGGTTTGTGGAGTGTCAGTGATGGCATAAGCGCCATTGGGCGAGGCCCCGGTCAGGGCATCGACCACGAGCCGAAGCTCGATGCGATCATCATCACCCAGTGCTCGACCGGCGCGTATCGCCGGTTCAAAAGCCTGAACGCGACCGTCCGCTTCACCGTAATAAAGAAAAGAGGTGTCGACATCCCACTCCGAACCAGCGGCACCGGCCACGGGGGACGCCGCCTGTAGCAGTGCACAGGTGGCCACCGCCATCCGGCCTTTAATTTTCTTTAGTTGCATCCGCAACCTCCCCCGCCAACGCCCTGACCACCATTGGAGGCCTCTTTGCTGAAATAGATGTGTTCGTCATAAAAGTTATCGAAATAGTCGGGGGTTAACTGCATCGAATCTTTCGCCAGCAGATCCCGTTCCCACGGTTCGACACCCATACCGGCGCAGCCCACCAGCGTCATGAGCAGAATAAGTGTTGTAATACGTATCATAAAACTCTCCATCTTAAGCATTGCTTATTGCTGGGCCAGCAGTTGCTGGATTACCGCTTCCATTTTCGCTTTGTCTTTTTCACGAAAACCCACATGCGACGCATACAGCTTGCCATCGCGGCCAATCAAATAACTGCTGGGCATGCCACGTACCTGATATTGAGCGGCGCTCTCGCCGGCTTCATCAAATGCAATCAGAAAGTTAACATCCATGCCCTGAAGAAACTCATCAGCCAGCTTTCGATCTTTATCCAGATTAACGGCCAACACCTCGAGACCCTCAGTTCTGTAGCGCTCCTGCATTTCATGCATCCAGGGAAATGAACTTCTACAGGGCTTGCACCAGGAGGCCCAGAAATCGAGATAGACCACTTTGCCGTATAATTCAGCCAGATCGACCTGACCATCAGCGGTCGGCAGCTTGATAGCCGGCGCTTCGTGCGATGCAAGCGCCAGTTGACTTAAAATTATCATCGCCATAAAAAATGTATACTTCATCAACCTCATGAGCTTGTCCGTGGATCAGATTTTGGAACAATAAGATTATGCCCAAACCCTTAAGGCAGACTTAAACAGGCTGCATTATCTTTTATAATAACTTTTACCCCGTATTGATTATCATGGATTCATTACCCAGGACCAGAAATTGCGTATTTTGTTAGTTGAAGATGACACACTTCTCGGCAGTGGCCTGCTCACCGGGCTGAATGGCGAGGGCTATTCTGTGGACTGGTTGAAAAACGGCAAGGCCGCATTATCCGCTATAACCACGACGCCTTATGATGCTGTAATCCTGGATATTGGTTTGCCGGAAATGAGTGGGATTGAGGTGTTAAGCAGAGTCCGCGATCAGAATATCAACACACCGGTGCTTATCCTGACTGCACAAAACGCTATCACAGACCGTGTTATCGGGCTGGATTCCGGCGCTGATGATTACCTGACAAAACCTTTCGAGCTGGATGAACTCTGCGCCCGGCTTCGCGCCCTGAGCCGACGCGCTCGCGGCCTGACTCAGCCGCTAATACAATACAGAAATATTATCATCGACCCTGCGGCGCATTCTGTCACTGCCGATAACGTCAGCATCGAATTGTCCCGACGCGAGTTTGCGCTGCTAAAGGAGCTGGTCACCAGCGCAGGCCGGGTTTTGTCGCGCCGCTATCTTGAAGAAAAACTTTATAACTGGGACCGTGAAATCGAAAGCAACACCATCGAAGTGCATATCCATCACCTGCGCAAAAAACTGGGCGCTGATTTCATCAAAACCGTGCGCGGTATCGGCTACACCATGGCGAAAGAATAATGTCTATCAAATACCATCTCATGTTGCGTCTGCTTATCGCCTCACTGCTGATAGTGGGCGGCGGCACCTGGTTAGGTTACAAAGATACACAACTCGAAATTCGTGAACTGTTCGATGCCCAGCTGGCGCGTTCCGCGCGCCTGATTCTGAGCATGGTACAGGCCGATGAAGGCCAGAGTGACTTTTCCAGTATCCAGCGATACCTCGACGAGAACCAGATCTCTACTGAGGAACTGGACTACAGTGCTGAAGAGAATCGCGAACCTGACTCCGGCCATGTTTATGTGACCAAGCTCGCTTTTCAGATCTGGGACAATCTGGGCAATCTCATCCTGAAATCAGAGAATGCACCAATACAGCCTATCGCCGGCGAGAAAAATGGTTTTGATAATAAAACCTTTCTCGCTAACGACTGGCGTGTATTCAGCCTGTATAGCCACAATCACAAATATCGCTGCATCACGGCCGAACGTGTTGATGTACGCAATGATTTAATCACCAAATTAAGTGACGATCTTTTTCTGCTGTTCATTACTTTAATTCCGGCCCTGTCGATTGTGATGTGGCTCGCCATCACCCAGGGGCTAGCACCGCTGCACAATCTTGCTTCTCAAATAGGCCGACGTGACGCCTCCAAGCTTGATGCGGTTTCAGACATTAATGCACCTACTGAAATCCAGACGATTGCCGGTGCCTTAAACAGTCTGTTATCACGCTTAAGCCAGGCATTAGATCGTGAAAGGAGAATCAGCTCAGATGCCGCCCATGAACTCAGAACACCACTGGCAGCCGTTCGACTGCATGCTGAGCTGGCCAAAAAATCCACTACTGAAAGCGATCGAAACACTGCCCTTAATCATGTGCTGCAGAGCATCGACCGCACAACCCATCTAGTCGATCAACTACTGACGTTAGCCAAACTGGAACCGGAGGTTTTTTCAAAAAATCTGGCGACATTAAATCTCAACTCTATTGTGATCGAAGAGACGGCGATGCTCGCACCCATGGCACACAGAAAAAATATCGAGCTTTCTGTCGATGAGCTTGCAGATGCTTTTATAAGTGCTGACAATACCTCGCTACGCCTGCTAATCCGAAACCTTCTGGATAATGCAATTTCCTATACTCAGGACAACGGCATCATCAAGGTTAAGGTGCGCTCAACGAATGGGTCTGTCAATTTGATAATCCAGGACAACGGCCCCGGCATTTCTGCTGAACAGCGTGAACGGGTTTGTGAGCGTTTTTACAGAATAGGAGATAGTGAAGTGCCCGGCTGCGGCATCGGCCTGTCGATTGTGATGCGCGTTGTTGAGCTTCATCATGCCACACTGAAAATGAGCCGGCCGGCCGGCGGCACCGGGCTGAATGTCACCGTCAGCTTTCCAGTTGACTGAGCGCCCTGGCTTAGCGCCTATTACGAGCATTTTCCCGAATCACATCCGGTTCAATATAAATTAACGGGAAGCAGGGTAATTATCTAGAAATGTTTCGAACTCGGCGACAGGCAATGGCTTACTGATTAAAAACCCCTGCGCGATATCGCAGTCATACCGTTTCAATAACTCCATTGCGGCTTCACTTTCCACACCTTCAGCAACAACCTTCATGCCAAGATTATGCGCCAGTTCAATTGTTGAACGCACCACCGTTTCATCATCGTTGTTAGTATCTACATTTTTGACGAATGATTTATCGATTTTTAATTCGTTCACCGGTAACTTTATCAGCCGACTTAATGATGAATAGCCGGTACCATAATCATCAATGGATAACTCGATGCCCAGCTGGCGAATATGCTCAAGGACGCTGCTTAACGTGTCATATTCAGACAGGAACAGGTTCTCGGTAATTTCAAAAGTAAGATATTTTCCATTTTTTCTGTCACCGATAATCTGATTCAGGTTTTCTATAAAATCCGGGTCCATTAATATCTGCGGTGACAAATTAACGGCGATGCGCAACACCTGCTTTTTGTTCCAGATTCTAGCTTGCTGTAGCGCGGTCTCTATTGCCCAATAAGTATATTCGTCGAGCAAACTGTTCCGCTCCAGCACTTTAATAAAATAATCCGGTGAAACCATTCCCCATTCCTCACTGATCCAGCGACCCAGTGCCTCTGCTGCGATGAGTTGATTGTCTTTAATAGATATTTTCGGCTGGTAATAGAGCTCAAACTGTTTCTCTTTCAGAGCACGGTGTATGTCAGCAACCATCACCAGATGTCCTCGCGTCATGAGATCACGCGCGGGGTTATACAGACACAATCCAATCTGGTTGTTCTTGGCCTCGTACATCGCCGAATCGGCATGACTCAATAAACTGCTGGCATCCTCACCCTGTTCCGGGAATACCGCCACACCAAAACTGCCGCTTACCGCCATTTTCATATTGGCTACGTTAAAGGGTTCATTGAGCAAGATTTTGAACTCTTTCGCCCTTTGCATCGACAGCGTTTCGTCGCAAGCGGGCAAAATAATGACAAACTCGTCGCCGCCCAGACGCGCCAGTGTTTCATCTAACTTCATGTGGCGCTCAAGGCGTCGCGAAATTTTCTTTAGCAGGAGATCGCCGTGCTCGTGTCCCAGCGCCTCATTGACCTCCTTGAAGCGATCAAGATCAATGAGCAAAATTCCGATGTGCTCTTCCGACAGAATGGCCTGCGACAAATTACGGGAAAGCCGGTCATGGAATAACGAACGGTTGGGCAGGCCGGTGACAGTATCGTATAGCGATAGATATTTCAGCTCCTTACTGCTTTCCAGCAACTGCTTGTTGAGAATTTCCAGACGATTACGATAATCCTCATTAATTCTGCTGACTTTCTCCATGTTGCCTACCGCCATGGCATTCTCTATGGCAATGGAGACAATGCTGGCGAACATCTGTAACAAATTGAAGTCCCTGCGGGTGAATTCACCACCGCCGATCTTATTGATGCCGGAAATGCCACCCAGAAAATGTCGCCGCCCCTGCAGGGGCACCATAATCATGCTGCCGGCCTCCTCTTCCCAGAGGTTTTTTTCATCTTCACTCAGCTCATCGAGAACGCCCCGCCACCAGGGGCGTTTGTGCTTCCACACCCAGCCGCATACGCCAAATTCCAGCGGCAGGGATTCACCTACTATTTCCTCCGCGTTTTTTCCGGCTCCGCCCCGGTAGCTATAGGTTTCGCAGTTCTCATCTAATAAGGGAATCAGTACTGTTTCCGCCTGAATCAGTGCCCGCGCTTGTGCCGAAGCAATCTGAAAAATTTTATCGAGATCCAGTTCGCTGCCAATTTCGGTAAAGGTCTTCTGCAGCAAATCAATCTCTACTTCTCTGTCCTTGAGGTTTTGATTCAGCTCGACTACGTTCGATTTTTTCTGGCGGCCATCAATCATCAAGCAACATCCTCTAACGCGTTGAATTACAAGTTTTTCAAGTGTAGTACAGAAAAACCCATAAAATTAACCAAGTTTATCGAAATAATGAAACTTCAGACGGATAACCTCAAAACCATGAAGATATTAAGGCCGGTGCCTCTCTTTTAACTTCACATAATGCTGCGCTGAATATTTAAAATAAGCCTGCTCCTTTTCACTCAGTTCACGCACCCTTTTCACTGGCGAGCCCAGCCAGAGATAACCACCCTCCAGCACTTTACCGGGTGGCACCAGGCTGCCCGCGCCCACCATGGCACCGCGCTGAACGACTGCACCATCCAGCACGATCGCCCCCATGCCAATCAGGCACTCATCTTCAATGGTACAGGCGTGCAAGACCACATTATGGCCTACGGTCACGTCGTTACCCACCACCAGCGGCAGGCCGCCGGGCGCGTATTCGCTATCGTGGGTGACATGCAGGACACTGCCATCCTGAATATTGCTGCGCGCCCCCACCCTGATTGAGTTGATATCGCCGCGCAACGACGCCATCGGCCAGATCGAACTATCGGCGCCAAGGGTGACATTGCCGGTGACGACGGCCGATTCATCCACGTAGGCGCTTTCGGCGATATCGGGAGAATAATATTCAAATTTACGTACGGTCATCACTACACCCCTGTTTTTTGTTCTTATCGGCCGGTTACCACATACCCGTTGAGTCTTTGCTCAGGTATCATTAGCCACCTATGTTACCCAAGACCCTGCTCGCGAATCTGCTTACATTTCTGATGAAATGGCTATCATCATTACATGGTAAATATAACGCGCTCATCAATAAACAATATCCACAGAAAATTGCGCTGTATTTTCATCATATCCGAATACTGGCGATGAAATGGCTCGGCCAGCGTCTTATTCAGCTACGCGGCTACACCGCGCTGTTAAGAAAAAGTTTCCATTCTCTGCTGAATTTCAGCGCCAGCATGGGCGACAAAACCCTGACCATCATCGACCGGCGCAGCCTGCAGGTGCAGAATTATCTGAGCGCCACGAGCAATCGCCTGACCGTCTCCGGCAAAACCCTGGCGGCCGCGCAGAAATGCAAACTGCTCGATACCCGGACCCGCGTTGCACAATCGCCGCAAGCCCAAAAGCTCAAACTGTACGCCCAGCTGATCCGGCTGGATAAGCCCATTGGCATCCTGCTGCTGCTCTGGCCCACGCTCATTGCCCTGTGGATAGCGGCCGGCGGCTGGCCGGATACCGATGTCCTGCTGGTTTTCGTCGCCGGGGTTATTCTGATGCGCTCCGCCGGTTGCGCGATCAACGATTACGCTGACCGCCACATCGACCTCAAGGTGCGCCGCACCAAAGATCGCCCCCTCACCACCGGCAAAATCAGCGAAAAGGAGGTGCTCATCATATTTGCCGCTCTCTCTATCACCGCGTTTATGCTGGTACTGCTGATGAACACGCTCACTATTATCATGTCCCTCATCGGCGTGGCACTCGCCGCCAGCTACCCTTTCATGAAGCGCTACCACTATCTGCCCCAGATTCATCTGGGCGCTGCCTTCGGTTGGGCCGTGCCCATGGCCTACGCCGCGCAGACCAATGAACTCCATCCAGTCGCCTGGCTGCTATTCATCGCCACGGTATTGTGGACCACCGTCTACGACACCCTGTATGCCATGGTCGATCGCGAAGATGACCTCAAAATAGGGGTAAAATCTACGGCTATTCTGTTCGAGTCTGCGGATAGACTCATCATCGGCATTATTCAGGCGCTGCTCATACTCTGCCTGATTATGATCGGACTGAAAGCAGAGCTGGGCGGCTTCTACTATGCCGGTGTCCTTGTCGCCGTCTATCTGGCAATATGGCAGCAATACTTAATTCGTGATCGTCAGCCTGCAGCATGCTTTCAGGCCTTTATAAACAACAACTGGTTGGGACTCGCCCTGTTTGTCGGCGTTTTCCTTGAATATCAACTCGGAGGCATTACCTCATGAAAGCTTTATCCACCCTTTTAACTCTCACTGCCCTTATCTTCACCGCCGGTGCCTACGCCTCTGATCTCGACAAGGAGCAGCGCTGGGCCAATTCTATCGATGCGACTTTAATGGACGGGGAAATCGTCATGCTTGATGATGGCACCAGCGAATTCCTGAGCATCTTCACCGAAGCCCTGGAAGAGAAAAAACGCGCCGCCATCATCATGCACGGCACCGGTGTTCACCCCGACTGGAAAGAGGTGATTGAACCGCTGCGCATCGGCCTCACCGATCATGGCTGGCACACGCTCTCCATTCAGATGCCGATTCTACCCAATGATGCCGAATACGCCGAATATGCCCCGTTATACGACGAAGTGGCTCCGCGCATTGATGCTGCCATCGATTTCCTGAAAGCCGAAGGCTACGACAAAATCGCCCTCATTGGTCACAGTCAGGGCAGCGCCATGGGCAGCTACTACCTCTCCAAAAACAAGGCCAACGTCGTTGGCTTCGTCGGCGTTGGCATGCCCGACCTGTACGATGATGCCCGCATGAAAAACAGCGAAAGCCTGAAACACATCACCCTGCCGGTACTCGATATTTACGGCAGCGACGACCTGGAAAGTGTGCTGAAACCCAGCGACCAGCGTAAAACTGCCGCCAAACAGGCGGGCAATGAAAACTACACAGTCATCGTCGTTGAAGGTGCCGATCACTTTTTCAAAGACAGAGCGAAAGAAGACGAACTGATTGAGAAAACGACTGAGTGGCTGGAAAAGCTGTAACCCACAGTCAAAAAAACATTCACCGCAGAGAGCGCAGAGGAAAAACCTGTTTTTATAAAATAATTTGAGTGCTTGTAAAACTCAAACGGGGTTAATAAAAAACAAGGTTTTCTCTGCGCCTCCGCGCCTCTGCGGTGAAAAGCTTTTCGCCTTTCCCCAAATCAACACCCTTACCTGTTCAGCGGTGCTCGCGCCAGACTCAGCACGGTGATTTTTTCCACACCGGCTTTTTTCAGTACACGCGACAGTTCATTCACGGTCGAGCCGGTGGTGACGACATCATCGATCAGTACCACATGTTTATGCGCTAACGTCTCGACCACGGCAAAGGCACCGCGGATATTTTTTCTGCGGGCTTTGGCGTCCAGCCCGGTTTGGGCACTGGTTTCGCGCACGCGCACCGCTCGATTCAATTCCATCGGCCAGCCGGTTTTTTTCGACAGCGCCCGCGCCAGCTCGATCGTCTGGTTGAAGCCGCGCCGGCGCTGGCGCTTCCTGAACAAGGGCACGGGCAGAATGCAGATGCTTTCGCTTACGCTCATGCTTGCCACACACTCACACTCTGCCAGCAGCTCGCCCAACAGACGGGCATGCACCAGTTTGCCGTTGAATTTCAGCTGATGAATCAGCCAGATCACCGGCTGCTGATAGCTGAATGCGCTGAAGGCCTGATCGTAATGCGGCGGTTTTTTCTGACAGCGGCCGCAGACTGCATCTGCATCAGTATTGGGCGGCAGCGGCAGTGCGCAATGCGCACAGGCGGTTTGATTGAAGGGCAGCTGCTGATGGCAGTGTTCACACAGATCGGCGCCATCACGACCGGGGCGTCCGCACATCAGGCAGCGGGGCGGGTAAAGGCGCTGTATGGCCGAGGGGATCACCGACCGCAGCACTGATTTGAACAATCTTTGCATTTCCATTTTCTCGTAGACTCCCTGCCGTGGCATAATAGCACCCTGTTTACACCCATTATAGATAGCCGACACCCTTATGAGTAGCTTACGAAACGACTGGACCCTGCAGGAAATCACTGCACTTTTCGATTTACCTTTCAACGACCTGCTGTTTCAGGCGCACAGCCAGCACCGCGCCAACTTTGACCCGAACCATGTTCAGGTCAGCACCCTGCTCAGCATCAAGACCGGCGCCTGCCCGGAAGATTGCTCCTACTGCTCGCAGAGCGCGCGCAATAATGCCGAGCTGGAACGCGAGCGCCTGCTGCCGCTGGACGAGGTGCTGGAAAAAGCCCGTGAAGCCAAAACTAACGGTGCTTCGCGTTTCTGCATGGGCGCGGCCTGGCGCAACCCGACTGACAAAAATTTGGAGCGCGTCATCGATATGATTCAGGGCGTGAAAGCCATGGAGATGGAAACCTGCGTCACTCTGGGCATGCTCACCGAAGCACAGACCGCGCGCCTGAAGGAGGCCGGTCTGGATTATTACAATCATAATCTCGACACCTCGCCCGAGTTCTACGGCGACATCATCACCACCCGCACCTATCAGGATCGCCTTGATACGCTGGCGCATGTGCGCGAGGCGGGCATCAATACCTGTAGCGGCGGCATTCTGGGCATGGGCGAATCGCGTACCGATCGCGCCTCATTACTGCAACAGCTGGCCAACCTGCCCAAGCACCCCGACAGCGTGCCGATCAATATGCTGGTGGCGATCAAGGGCACGCCTTTACAGGATGTGCCGAAACTGGAAGCGCTGGAATTTATCCGCAGCGTGGCGGTGGCGCGCATCATGATGCCCGAATCCTATGTCCGCCTGTCTGCGGGCCGCGCAGAGATGAGCGATGAAACCCAGGCCATGTGTTTCTTCGCCGGTGCCAATTCGATTTTCTACGGCGACCGGCTGCTCACCACCGATAACCCGGACGAGAATCACGACCAGCAGCTATTCGACAGGCTCGGCATTCAAACCCTGAAGACCGAAATCAGCAATGACGCGCCGGTGACGGTTTAACGCTTAGCAGTCGAATTTTGAAAAACCTGCAAATCGAACTCGACCAGCACCGGGCGCAGCATCTTTATCGACGCCGCCGCATCAGCGAAGGACCGCAGCAGCCGGAAATGGTAATCGACGGCCGGGCCGTGCTCAATTTTTGCAGCAATGATTACCTCGGCCTCGCCAATCACGAAAAAGTGAAACAGGCTTTCATCGCTGGCGTGAAAAAATACGGTGCCGGCAGCGGCGCGGCGCATCTGGTCAACGGTCATTGCCGCGCACACCACGCCCTCGAAGAGGAGCTCGCCGAGTTCACCGGTTATCCGCGCGCGTTGTTATTTTCCACCGGCTATATGGCCAACCTCGGCCTGGCACAGGCGCTGGTCGGCAAGGGCGACAGCGTACTGGAAGACCGCCTCAACCACGCCTCGCTGATTGACGGTGGCCTGCTCAGCGGCGCACGCTTTACGCGTTACGCACACAACGATGTCAATCAGCTCGAACAGAAATTAGCCGGTGCCAGAGGCGAAGCACTGGTGCTCAGCGATGGCGTGTTCAGCATGGACGGCGACCTCGCCAACCTCGCAGCGATCGCGCCATTGTGCAGAAAACATCAGGCCTGGTTGATGGTCGATGATGCCCATGGCTTCGGCGTACTCGGTGAGCACGGCAAAGGCTGTCTCGAACATTTTCAGCTTTCCCAAAACGAGGTGCCGATTTACATGGCCACGCTGGGCAAGGCGCTGGGCACTTCCGGTGCCTTTATCGCCGGCAGTGACGCGCTGATCGAAACCTTAATACAGAAAGCCCGGCCCTATATTTACACCACCGCCACACCGCCCGCCATTGCCGAAGCCACGCGCGCCAGTCTGCAAGTAATTCAAGCACAACCCGAAATGCGCGCGCAGTTAAATGATAACATCGCCTACTTTAAGCGCTGCGCCGAACACATTGCCATCACACTGGGCGACAGCCAGACCGCTATCCAGCCCATCATCATCGGTGAGGCTGAGCGCGCCGTTGCCATCAGTGAGCGCCTACTGGAACAGGGCCTTCTGGTCACCGCCATTCGCCCGCCCACGGTACCCAAAGGCACGGCGCGACTGCGCGTAACGCTGTCGGCGACGCACACCAGAACGCAGATTGAACAGTTAATCGAGGCGCTGTCTGCAACAGTTCAGGTGGATTAAATTTCGGCGCGGCTAAATCGTTAGCCTGTCCGGCCTGACAAAACCCAATTTAACTTCTACAATTAACAATCAATAAATTAATCGGAATTACTATATGAAAAAATATGATGTGTACGGTCTAGGCAACGCGCTGGTCGATATGGAGTTTGAAGTGGAGGACAGCTTTCTTGACTTCATGCGTGTCGACAAAGGCATTATGACACTGGTGGATGAGGAGGAGCAGCATCGCCTGATGAGTCATCTTGATGCCTTCGAAGGCAACAGGGCCAGCGGCGGTTCGGCAGCCAACACCCTGATTGCGGTGGCGGCCATGGGTGGTTCTTCCTATTACACCTGCAAGGTCGCCGATGACGATCTCGGCCATTTCTACCTCAACGATTTAAAAGCCGCCGGCGTCGATAGCAACATGAACGGCACCCACGCCGATGGCATTACCGGCAAATGTCTGGTAATGATTACCCCGGATGCCGAGCGTACCATGCACTCTTTTCTCGGCATCTCCTCTACGCTTTCAATCAATGAACTGCAGCGCGAACACATCGCTGATTCCCAGTACTGTTATATGGAAGGCTATCTGGTGACTTCGCCTACAGCCAGAGAAGCCAACATCGAAGCGCGCAAGGTCGCTGAAGCCAACGGCGTGAAAACCGCTTTCACTTTCTCCGATCCCGGCATTGTTGAATTCTTCGGCGATCAGCTCACCGAAACCATGGGCGATGGTATCGACCTGCTGTTCTGTAACGAGAAAGAAGCACTGAAGTACACCGGCAAAGACAACATTGGCGATGCTATTGAAGTCATCAAAACGTTCTCCAAAAACTTTGCCATTACCCTGGGCGCGGAAGGCGCAGCAGTGTACGACGGCAACACCCTGTATGAAATCGCCCCCCATAAAGTGCAAGCCGTTGACACCAATGGCGCGGGTGACAACTTTGCCGGTGCGTTCCTGTACGGCATCACCCACGGCATGAATTTTCAGCAGGCCGGCGACCTCGCCAACAAAACCGCCGCACAAGTAGTCACCAGCTTTGGCCCGAGACTGAAGCCGGAAGAGTATCGAAAACTGGTGCTGGGTTAGTACTCTTCTGGGAGAAGGGCCAGTCAAAATATAAACCATTAAGTCCACAGATGAACGCCGATAAACGCAGATGAAAGCAGTGACTTGAAAGTTTTCTTTGTGTCTTTGGCGTTCTTCGCGGACTGACGTTTTTAGATCTTCTCATCCCCGATAAACACCATGAAACCTGGTTAACAAGCTTATTTTTTACCTTTATCTGTGCTCATCTGTGGACTACTGCCTTTGTATTTACACTAACGCAGCATCGTTAAATCCGAAGCCATGGCCTTTAATGGTTATCACTCCTTTCCCCGCGATGTAACCGCGCTTCCAGGGTTTCAATTTCGTCCAGCAGATCCAGCGCCAGGGCGACGCCGGCAAGATTGATCTCCAGATCATGCTGGAGGCGTGAGGCGGTGCGCGCTCGCTGTAAGCTGCTCGCCGGAAACCGCCATTGTGACGGCGCATGATCAGCCACCGGTTCGAGCACGCCCTCTTCCACCAGCTCAATGATGTATTCGGTCGAGCTTGCACACACCTGGCTGAGTTCGTCCACAGAAAGTTCGGTCTGCTCGTCGATCAGAATCCCGTTGAGTATGGTCTGCTTCATGATGGCTTACACTCCTAAGTGACTACGCGGGTTGTATTTCAGCTCCTGCTCCATCTTGCGATACAGCTCCTTGGCGGCTTCACTGTCCGCCGGTGGCAGGGTGATTTGCGGCACGACATAGAGATCCCCGGGTGAAGCGGCAGGAATGCCACGACCTTTCAGGCGCAGCTTACCGCCAGTGCGGGTATTCGGGGCAATTTTCAGATCGACCGGGCCATTGGGGGTGGGCACCTTAACCGTGGCACCCAGTGCGGCTTCCCACGGGGTCACCGGCAGATCGAGATAGACATCATGACCATCTACCCGATAAATGCTGTGTGGATTGAACTCGATTTCCAGATAGAGATCACCAGCCGGCGCGCCGCCCATCCCAGGCGATCCCTGCCCGGCCAGACGGATACGCTGCCCCTGCTTGACCCCTTTGGGAATTTTGACCTTCAGGGTGCGCTGCTTTGTCACCACATGGCCGGTGTTATCCAGTTCGGGTGCACGCAGGCTGATGCTGCGCGTCGCGCCCTGATAGGCATCTTCCAGATCAATCTGCACTTTAGCGTGATGATCTTCGCCGCGCTGGCGGAACTCCGTCTGACCACGGCCTCTGTGTGCCGAACCTGCGCCAAATTGCTGGCCGAAGAGAGAGTCGAAAAAATCGCTGAAATCAGAAGCGCCACCGGCACCGCCGCCGCGAAACTCAAATCCCGTATCCCAGTCCGGTGGCGGATGAAAGTCCTGCCCGGCTTTCCAGTCCGCACCCAGCTGATCGTAGGCGGCACGCTTTTCAGGATCCTTGAGCACTTCGTAGGCCTCACCCACCTCCTTGAAACGCACTTCGGCATCAGGCTCCTTGCTGACATCAGGATGATACTTCCGCGCCAGCTTTTTATAGGCGCGCCGAATCTCATCCTGATTGGCGCCCCTCTCTACGCCCATGATTTTATAATAGTCTTTGTAATCCACACGAACTCCATCCAACGATTGAATATATTGAAATTGTAACTCTGATCCGGTGAGGTACACCACACCATCAATGCGATTAATCAGATCCGCCGGGGACGCGAAAGACAAATCAAAAACGTAACCCATTAAGTCCACAGATGAACGCCGATAACGCAGATATAAACAATGATTCAAAGGTTTTTTTCGCGTCTTTGGCGTTCTTCGCGGACTGACGTTTTTAGATCTTTTTATCCGCGAAGAACGCCAAAGACGCGAAAAAGATCAATTAATAAAGAATACTCAAATTAGTTAGCTAAAATTATTTTTTTGCCTTTATCTGTGTTCATCTGTGGACAATAATTCTTTAACACTCTAACTTCTCTCCGCCAGCAACTGGTCAAAACGCAGGCGATCGCGCTTGTCGAACAGACGTTTTGAAATCAGGTGCAGAACCGCAATCACCCCGAAGCCGGTGCCTGCGGTCACCATAAACATGATCAGTATCTGGTACTTCACCGCTTCCACGGGCGCGGTGCCGGAGAGGATCTGACCGGTCATCATGCCGGGCAGGCTGACGATGCCGGCGGCGGCCATGGCGTTGATGATCGGGATCATGCCGGCGCGCATGCTCTCGTGACGGATTTCACGAATCGCTTCCAGTGCGGTCTGCCCCAGCATCAACCGCTGCTCGATGACGGCGCGTTGCTGCCATGCAGTCTGAATCAACCGATCCATGCCCAGCGCGATGCCGTTCATGGTGTTGCCCAGCAGCATGCCCAGCAGCGGAATGGCGTATTGCGGCGTGTACCACGGCTCGGTGCCGATGATAAAAAACAACGCGATCAGGGTGATCAGGAAGGAGGAGACAAACAGCGAAATAACACTGATGCCAAACCCCCACCAGGCCTTAATTTTTCTTTTCTGACGAGAGAGAATCTCCCAGGCGGCTACCGTCAGCATCACCAGCATGATCAGCACAATCAACGGCAGTTGCGCGCTTTCAAACACCTGCTTGAGTACCAGCCCCACCAGCAGTAATTGCACGGTGGTTCTGATCGCCGCGATGACCAGTTGCTGAGCAATGCCCAGCTTCAGGCGCACCACCAGCCCCACCAGTGCCAGCACCAGCAGCGCGGCCAGCATCAGGTCATAGGCGGACAGTGAAATTAAAGGGTTCATGACGATACGCCCTGTTTAATCTTAACCATGCCGGCTCTGGAAAAGTCAAAATAGCGCTCGCTGGCGACCCGCTCCAGCTGGGCGCGGTTATGACTGACCCAGATGGCGACGGCCCTGTTGCCGGCCAGATATTCGGCGATCAGCGCTTCGACCTTGCCGGTATTCTCCGGATCCAGATTGGCGGTCGGTTCATCCAGCAGCAGCACCTTCGGCCGGTTCGCCAGCAGGCGCAGCACGGCCAGCCGCTGCTTCTCGCCACTGGAACAGCGCGACAGCTGCCAGTGCATTACTTCATCATCAAAACCCAGCGCGGCCAGGTTAGTCTCTGAAGCAAAATGCGGTGCCACGCTATCAAACCACCACTGACTTTCGGCGGGCAACAGGGCCACCTGTTTGCGCCACTCGGCGCCGGAGAGATCTGTCTTGCAGACCTCATCGATGCATACCGAACCTTCGATTTCATCCATATCGGCAAGCGCGCGCAGCAGCCGGGTTTTGCCGCAACCCGACTCGCCGCTCACGCCCAGACACTCACCTGCCGCCAGCTCAAAACTGATCGGGGCCAGACCGGGGATTTTAATATCACGTACTTTCAACATGCGCGCATTGTATCAGCACACTCATTATTTCTGTTGCTATACTCTGCTCATGAGAATAAGAGACTGTCTGATTATTTTACTGCTGTGTGGCCCGATTTTGAGCACCGCCGCGTTTGCCGAGTCGAAGCGCATCGAAGTGTATTCGCTCAGCCAGCAATATTGGGACACCCAGCGCGGCGAGACCCTGGGTGGCATCGTGGCACAACTGCTGCCCAATAACATGGGCATGCAATATAGGCTGATGAGCGAAATCATCAACCTGAATCCCCACGCCTTCGAGGACAATAATCCCGACCGGATGCTGGCTAATGTCCGATTGTGGCTGCCCAATCGTTTTGCTCGCACAGACAGCAAGGCTGATTCCAGCCAGACTCAGGTGGAGTCGTTTTCCTGGGGCAATATCAAGCGGCCTCAGCGATAGCGGCCTATCAATCAAAAGTGAGTAGCCCGGATGAAGTGCAACGCAATCCGGGATAAACCACCACCAGCACGGACGCACTACAACCATGGTTAATTATCGACGCAGTCGTATTCAGGGTGGCACCTATTTTTTCACGGTCAATCTTTGTGACCGTACCTCCAACCATCTCGTTACCCACATCAATCACTTACGCCGGGCATTCCGCACCGTACAAAAACAACGTCCTTTTGAGATAGTTGCTTCAGTAATCCTGCCAGAACATTTACATATGATAATGACGCTGCCTGATGAAGATTGCGATTACCCTGAACGCTGGAAAGCGATAAAGAGCCAATTCACCCGCGCACTGGTGCTAGATAATATCGTCGGTCTAACAAAGAATAAGAAAGGCGAATATAATCTCTGGCAACGTCGTTACTGGGAACACCAGATCAGGGATGAAGTCGATCTACAGCATCATGTGGATTACATTCATTACAACCCGGTAAAACACGGGCATGTCAGACAGGTAGTTAAATGGCCGTACTCTTCGTTTCATCGTTACGTTAAATCAGGACTGATTGAATCGAACTGGGGTGGTGATGACAGGATGAATGGTGTTAGTGGTTATGGTGAGTAATCCCGGATTCCGCGAAGCTTCATCCGGGCTACTTGCTACTTGTTAAGGTGTTTTCTGTAAAAGTCGAGGCGCACTGAAAAAATTAAAATATATCTAAGTAAGCACCACCAGTAAGCATATCAAGATTCATCAAATCATTATACTCAAAATCATCTTCTGATGCTAAAGCAGCTACTACAACAAAATTAGATACTTTATAGCCATGTGTCTGCTCGACTGATTCATAAGCACTCAAATCATGCTTTTCTTCAACTGGCTCATAATTTTTTACAAAGCGCATGAAGCGATAAAGCAGATAAGCAAAAACAGCATTCAACAAAACAAAAAGTAACGAATAAAATAAAAACATAATAAATAATTCCTTATTTTGAAGTGTTATCAAGTCGAATCAATAGCCGCCTTGCTGCTGGCGAAAGCTCGTTCGTGTTTTTACGTGCTTCCATCACGGTTGTCTTTTTTACGTTTTTAGCTGACTTAAAGGAATCAATGAGAGTGAATAAGGAGTGATCTGATTCTACTGACATAATGTTATCCTAAAATAATCGTGAGGACAGATGAATAAAAATTGATATATTGCATTCCAAGCAAGCAAGTAGCAAGTAGCCCGGATAAAGCATAGCGGAATCCGGGGTTGGTCATGCCGGTTAATCCTGGATTACGCTGCGCTTCATCCGGGCTAGTTGCTTATGGGTGGCCCCTTTAGCTAAGCGAGGTAACGCTGCTAATCAAACACCTTGTACTGCATTATGGAATTCCTTTTCAATTTTATAGCTTGGTTGGCATGTCCTTTCAGAGTTCGCACCTATTGCTACACTTGTACCTGATAAGGTTTCTGAATCGCTACTACCAGTAACAAACTTCCATTGTAGATCCGCTACTGTAAATTTATAACTTGCATATACTTTTATTCTTGTCTGATTCTCATTTAATGATTTTGAGGTAATGTTCATTTGCCCAACTAGTGCTGAATTGTATTCTTTTGTTAAATATTCAGCATAAGACGTGTTGTTAAACAGGCCGCAATCAACATATTCACCAGGATTCTCCTTTCCAAAATACACAGTAATAAGTCCTGATGATTTATCAACGTTGTCAATGGTGTAGTGACTTGAAGTTACAAAATCAATTAAAGATGACCATGTATCATCATAGTTTTTGCTGATTATGAATGTATTTTGGTCAGTGCTAGGTGTTGTTGGCACAGTATATGTTGATGGTACGCATGCAGTAATTCCCAATAAAGTTAATACGATAATAAAATGTTCTTTTCTCATAGAAGGTTCCATTGTGATGTAGTGTGATTTTTTCAAGCCTAACGATTAACGATTAAGCAGATGGGTGACTCCTTTAACGTTTACTGACTTGCAACATTTTGAATTTTATCGGAGGCATTGTTTAAGATAACAAACCAGTCGATAGTATTTGTATTTTTTGTAGTTTGATGATCACCAGAAATCATCGTTTTTACTATGGAGCCTTCTTTGTATGGAAAGATTGATGCTCCAATCTTTACTGAGAACTCTTTATTTATACTTAAGTTGTAGGTATCTTTAAATTGCTTACTAGCAGCATCCGACTCACCTTTTTCCCATCTGTATTTAGTTAAGTTGCGATCAAAATTACCTTTTAATGATTCTTATGGAAATTTAGAAATATATTCTTTTTTTAGAGCAATGCTTTGCTTTGACAACCATTCATACAATTTATCAACATTTACAACTGGTAAATCAATGGGCAAGAATATCGCATTTTTCCCCTGAACCTCTCTTTTTTTGAATGGTTTTATTTCTATGAGATAGAAGGAATCATTCTCATTTATAGAGACTTTAGAGTCGAAGTATAAGCATGATTTATGTTGTAATCCACTGTCATGTAATTCACCCTTACAAGCCTCAGTTATAAGCTCAGAATTATCATTGTTCGACTTGAATGTGACGGAGAAAAAGTCACGAACTGGACTACGACCCCATTTATTAGTAAACGAGTTAAGTTGCACGCCCTTTAATTGAGTTTCATTATTATTTAGGTTTTTAGGTACTTTAATAGTAAAGGGTTCTGCTGTTATATTTTCTTCGGTTGGCGGGGCTACTGTGAATGAAGCACATCCTGTAAGCCCTAATACTGCCACACCTATGGCGATCATATTTAATGATTTCATGTGTACTCCTGTAGTCTAGATTTTTAATAAATGACAATACGTTGATTAGTCGGCAAGGTGTTAGGAGACTGGTAGATTTTTATCTATTCCCTTGACAGCTTACTGCCCTGTAAATGTTCTTACTAAAAGCTTTTTACAGGAATGAACTACAGTATGCAAGGGATTTATTCTAAGGATAAAGGCCTCTCTTGAAGCTAAAGTGATCAAGCAAGTAGCCCGGATGAGGATAGCGGAATCCGGGGTTGGTCATGCCGGTTTATCCCGGATTCCGCAAAGCTTCATCCGGGCTACTTACACACTACAAAAGCCCACGCTCGGCAAACGAAACCACCTCATCGCCGATCACCATATGATCGAGTACCCGAATATCCACCACCTCAAGCGCCTGCTTTAAACGCTGCGTAATCTGCTCATCGGAACGACTCGGCTCGGCCACGCCAGAAGGGTGGTTGTGGGCAAAGATCACCGCGGCGGCATTTTTCTTCAGCGCCAGCTTCACCACCTCACGCGGATAGACAGAGGCGCCGTCGATAGTGCCGTAAAACATCTTGTCGAAGGAGATAATGCGGTTGCGGTTATCCAGAAACAGGCAGGCGAAAACTTCGTGCGGGTAGTGCTGCAATTCGGTGCGCAGATAGTGCCGGGTCTCATCCGGGCTGGTCAGCGCATCGCCGCGCTGAATGTTTTCAAACAGATGCCGACGCGCCATTTCCAGCACCGCCTGCAGCTGCACAAATTTGGCCGGACCCAGTCCGTGACGCTGGCAGAATTCGCTTTCACCGGCCTGGAGCAAAGGCCGCAGACCGCCAAAGTCATCCAGCAGCAGGCGCGCCAGATCCACCGCGCTATAGCCCTGCACA
Source organism: Gammaproteobacteria bacterium (assembly GCA_027858635.1). Lineage (GTDB taxonomy): Bacteria > Pseudomonadota > Gammaproteobacteria > SZUA-229 > SZUA-229 > LH-M37. The sequence goes on from JAQICG010000071.1 coordinate 21,259, forward strand.
CCGGTGCGCAGGAAGATCGCCAGCAGTTCGGCGTCGGAGAGCGCATCGGCGCCTTTCTGTAGAAGTTTTTCCCGCGGTCTTTCCTGCGCGGGCCAGTCGGATATTGCCATGATGTCATCCCTGATGATTGTGTTAGCTGATATTAGCCCCCTTTTAAAAATGAGGCAAACTAGGAGGCTGTCGGATTCAGGATGAATTGGCTACGGAAGCGGGAGAGCGGCCCAAACCTCCCCAATTTTTCGTTGCGTAGAATAACTATGCGCCTCAAAATCGGGAAAATTTGAGCTCACTCTCCCACTCCCTCGCTACAATCCCCCTAAACCCGACAGTCTCCTAGCAAGTTAAAGAGCCGGTTCTGTTAAACTGCCGCCATGAAACGATTACAGGGCAAAAACATTCTACTCGGCGTCACCGGCGGCATTGCCGCCTATAAAAGCGCCGAGCTGACCCACCGTCTGCGAGACGCGGGCGCAGAGGTGCGCGTGGCCATGACCCGTGCCGCCACCGAATTTGTTACCCCACTGACTTTTCAGGCCCTGTCCGGCCATCCCGTACACACCCAGCTTCTGGATGAAAACGCCGAAGCCGGCATGGGCCATATCGAGCTGGCGAGATGGGCCGATGCGGTACTCATCGCTCCGGCCAGCGCTGATTTTATCGCCAAACTGGCACATGGCCGCGCCGATGATCTGCTCAGCACGCTCTGCCTCGCCACCCGCACACCGCTGGCTTTTGCCCCGGCGATGAATCAGGCGATGTGGCACGACCCCGCCACGCAGGCCAACTGCGGAACCCTGTGCCAGCGTGGCCTGCTGCAATTCGGCCCGGCCAGTGGCGAACAGGCCTGCGGTGAGACCGGTGAAGGCCGGATGCTGGAGGTGCCCGAACTGATTACCCGGCTCGCCGACTGTTTTGAACAGGGCGAATTGCAGGCGGTAAAGGTGATGATTACCGCCGGCCCGACGTCCGAGCCCATCGACCCGGTTCGCTTTATCGGCAACCGCAGCTCCGGGCGTATGGGTTTTGCCCTCGCCGAGGCGGCGCGCGAAGCCGGAGCGGCGGTCACCCTGATCAGTGGCCCCTGCCATCTGGCCACGCCCGAACGGGTACAGCGCATCGATGTCGAAACCGCCGAGCAGATGCATCGGGCGGTTTTTGAGCAGCTGCCGCAGTGTGATATTTTTATCGCCGCCGCCGCCGTCGCCGATTACCGCCCGCTCGACCTGCACGCGCAGAAACTGAAAAAAGACCACGCGAATTTATCTCTGGCACTGACACGCAACCCGGACATTCTGAGCGATGTCGCGCACGCGCCAAACAGCCCTTTCGTGGTCGGCTTTGCCGCGGAAACCGTAAATCTGGAGATAAATGCCCGCGAAAAACTGGTTCGAAAAAACCTGGATATGATTGCCGCCAATCTGGTGGGGCTGCATAAAAATGAAAAACAGGACATCGGTTTCAACAGCGAATACAATGCCCTACAGGTGTTCTGGGCAGGCGGCGCCGCCTCATTAGAGCTTGACCGCAAATCGGCGCTGGCGCGCCGGCTCATTCAACTTATTACCACCCACTATCAACAGCATAAAAACGATGAAAAAAATCCAGCTTAAAATTCTCGACCCCCGTATTGGTAAAACCATTCCCCTGCCCGCCCACGCCACCGAAGGCTCGGCCGGCATGGATCTACGCGCCTGCATCGATCAGACCCTGATCCTGAAACCGGGCGAAACCGAACTCATCCCTACCGGTGTCTCCATTCATATCGCCGACCCTGCGCTGGCCGCCACCATTCTGCCGCGCTCCGGCCTCGGCCATAAACACGGTATCGTGCTGGGCAATCTGGTCGGCCTGATCGATTCGGATTATCAGGGCCAGCTGTTCGTCTCCTGCTGGAATCGCAGTACCAGCAGTTTCACCATCGAAGTCGGTGACCGCATCGCCCAACTGGTTTTTGTGCCCGTGGTTCAGGTTGATTTTGAAGTGGTCGATGAGTTTGATGCCAGCGACCGTGGCGAAGGCGGCTTCGGCCATTCCGGTTCCAAATAAGAAACAAAACCTTATGACTATTTCTGAAGATATTTTTCGCGCCTATGATATTCGCGGCATCGTCGAAACCGCGCTCACGCCCGAAGCGGTGCGCCAGATTGGACAGGCATTTGCCACCGCCGCGCTCGCTCAAAACCAGCACACCGTAGTCATCGCCCATGACGGTCGCCTCTCCAGCCCGATGCTGGCACAGGCGCTGAGCGCAGGGCTGCGCGCCGGCGGCTGCGATGTGGTTGATATCGGCATGGTGCCCACCCCGGTTCTATACTACGCCACCCACCAGCTGGAAACCGGCACCGGCATCATGATCACCGGCAGCCATAACCCGCCACAGTACAATGGCCTGAAAATGTTGATCGCCGGCAACACCCTTTATGGCGATAGCATCAGTGCGCTGTACCAGCTGATTGTCGACGACCGGCTGGCCAGCGGCGCGGGCGGTTATCGTGAAGTGGACGTTATGGCCGATTATATCGAGCGCATTGTTTCCGACATCAAGCTCGACCGGCCCCTGCGCATCGCCATCGACTGCGGTAACGGCGTCGCCGGGGTGCTGGCCACCGAATTGTTCACCCGCCTGGGCTGCGAAGTCACCGAGCTGTTCTGTGAGGTCGATGGCACCTTCCCGAACCATCACCCCGACCCGACCAAACCCGAAAATCTGGAAGACCTGAGAAAATCGGTCGCTGAGAATCAGCTCGATCTCGGCCTGGCCTTCGACGGGGACGGCGATCGCGTGGGGGTGATTGATGATAAACAGAAAGTCATCTGGGCCGACCGGCAGATGATGCTGTACGCGGAAGATGTGCTGAAAAGAAAACCCGGCGCGCTGATTATCTTCGACATCAAATCCAGCACCAATCTGGCCAGGGTAATTCAACAACTGGGTGGTGAACCGCTGATGTGGAAAACCGGACACTCCTTTATCAAGGCCAAGATGAAAGAAACCGGCGCTGAACTCGCCGGTGAAATGAGCGGCCATATTTTCTTTAAGGAGCGCTGGTACGGTTTTGACGATGGCCTCTACAGTGCCGCGCGCATGCTGGAAATTCTCAGCCAGCGCGAAGCATCTTCTTCTGCCGTGTTTGCGGCACTGCCCGACAGCTGCAACACCCCCGAGCTCCAGATTCAGTTCGAAGAGGGTGAACATTACAAATTCATGGAAAGCTTCAAGCGCAATTCAGACTTCGCCGGTGCGGATATTTCCACCATAGACGGCATGCGCGTCAACTATGCCGAAGGCTGGGGACTGGTTCGCCCCTCCAACACCACGCCCTGTCTGGTGCTGCGTTTTGAAGCCAATACCGAAGCGAAGCTGGAAGAGATTCAGGAGACTTTCAGGCGGCAATTGCTCAAGGCGGACAGCACGCTGGTATTGCCTTTTTAATAAACCATAATCAGCTGCCGGTACTTCCATCATCGGGCATGAGCAGTCAGAATAAAACTTGTACCTGAATCCGTGGCTTAACCACGGATTCAGGTTGTACTTAACTGATCTATTTTCAGGAGTTGTTGTGGATACAGCCAGCGCACGCAATATTGCCCACGTTCTATCTGAAGCGTTACCTTATCTTCAGACCCTGAACAATCGAACCATCGTGATCAAATTCGGCGGCAACGCCATGACCGATGAAAACCTGAAAAACAGTTTCGCCCGCGACATCGTGCTGCTCAAGCAGGTCGGCGTAAACCCGGTCATCGTACACGGCGGCGGCCCACAGATTGGCCAGCTGCTCGAAAAGATCGGCAAGAAATCCGAATTCATAGACGGCATGCGTGTCACCGACAGCGAAACCATGGATGTGGTTGAAATGGTGCTTGGCGGGCTGGTCAATAAAAGCATTGTCAGCCTGATCAACAAGAACGGCGGGCGCGCCGTCGGCCTCACCGGCAAGGATGGCGGCCTGATTCGCGCGCGCAAAATGCACATCAAAAGCAAAACACCGGAGCTGGAAGCCTCTGAAATTATCGATCTCGGCCACGTCGGGGAAATCACTTCGATTGATCCCGCCCTCATCGTGACGCTGGATCAGGGTGATTTTATCCCGGTAATTGCCCCTATCGGTGTCGGTGAAGGCGGCGTGTCCTATAACATCAATGCCGATCTGGTGGCGGGCAAAATAGCCAGCATACTGGGTGCCGAAAAATTACTGCTGCTGACCAACACCGCCGGCATTCTGGACAAGCAGCAGAACATTCTCACCGGTCTCAATGTTGATGCCGTCAACAAGCTGAAAGACGATGGCACTATCTTTGGCGGCATGCTACCCAAGGTTGACTGTGCGCTGGATGCGGTGAACTCGGGCGTAAAGACGGCCCATATTATCGATGGCCGGGTTGAGCATGCCATCCTGCTGGAGCTGCTCACCGATGCGGGTGTCGGCACTCTGATACAAAGCTAATTCGCCAGCTGTTATCAGCAGGCGGTTAAAGCTTTTAATTGCCTGCTGATAATTATCCCGGCCTACAGACCCATGGCCTCCTTACGCCGCGCCTCACGCGCCTCTTTTATCTTCTGCTGCTGCTCCTTCAGCTCACGAAACCGTGCAATATAATCTTCAAACTGCTGGTTTATTTGCTGCTTTCTTTTCTGATGCCCGGCAGCGGCCTCACGATAGGTTTGTAACTGCCGCTTTTCACTATTTAGCTTTTCGGAAATATTCTGTGGCACCTCTTTACCGCTTGCACTGATCCTTGTGACCTGCTTTTCTGTTAAATCTAATTTGCGCTCAGTATCGACGATAATCGACTCTGAAAGCTGCAACTGCGAGTCCACCGCATCTAGACGGGCATCGCGCGCAGCAATCAGATCCCGTTCCGTGGTGTAGGTATCCAGCAACACCCGGTCTTCCTTGGCCTGTTCCCGTGCTTTAGTCTCGGCGATTTTCTGCCGCTGCTTTTCAAGATGCTCCAGCCGAAGCGCTTCCTGCTTCTCCTCCTCTGTTTTGATCACCACCGCTTCATGTTCCCGGGTAACTGCGCCCTGCGCATTTAACTCCTGATGCCCCTTGTTCAAGTACTGCGTGGGTACCCTGTCACCAAAATGGACGTTGCCGTCAGCATCCTCCCACTTGTACATTTTTGCCTGCGCGGGCAGGGCGGTGGCAAAAATCAGAACCATCAACAGCTTCAGTAGGTAACGCATAAACTTTCCTCACAATAACAATGTATGGAGTATAGGCATTCATTCCAATATGGCACAATGTTTACTCATAAATCTTAGCGAACACATGACTGAATGTACGAGCAAATACTGATCTTCACTCTCTCACTGGTCGCCAATACCTTCTCCGCGCTCTCCGGTGGTGGTGCCGGCCTGATTCAACTACCGGTGCTGATTTTTCTGGGGCTGCCTTTTGGTGTCGCCGT
>JAQICG010000197.1 GCA_027858635.1 Gammaproteobacteria bacterium
ATGTAATCCTGTTCCAGGGCATTTTGTGGTGGCGGCAGGCTGGCACCCAGCGGATTAAATACCAGATTCAGCGTCAGTTGATCCTGCATGCCATAACCCAGCTCGTTGAGTTTTTTTAAACCTTCTATGCTGTTTTCAAAAACATTTTTGCCGCGTTGCGCATTTACATTCTCTTCCTGATAACAGGGCAACGATGCGACTACTTCAACTTTGTTATCGGCCAGAAAATCCGCCAGCCATTCATAGCCCGGTTCTTCCAGAATGGTTAGATTGCAGCGATCAATCACATGCACATCGAGGGCGCGTACTGCTGCCACCAGTTCACGAAAATGCGGGTTCATTTCCGGCGCACCGCCAGTCAGATCTAAAGTTTTAATCTTATGGTTTTTAATGAACTGGATAACGGTATTGATGGTTTCACTCGACATCAACTCGGTGCGCCTCGGGCTGGCATCAACATGACAATGCAGACACTGCTGATTGCACAGATAACCCAGATTAACTTGCAGCGTTTCCAGAGCCGTTCGCTCGATAGCGGGGAAGTCTGTATCTTTCAGGTATTCAAGCGTATCTTTCATTCAAATAACCACTGAGCAAGTATAAAAAAGGCTGACAGTCGTCAGCCTTTTCTTTGACCATAAACGGGTAGCCCTGTTCAATCAGTTCACCTGAGTCATCAAGGCAAATGATTTAACAAAAGCACCTGCCAGATCAGGGTCTTTGATCATGGTGGCATAATCACCTTTTTTGAATCGTATCTTGCGCGAGGTATAAGCCATTCCCAGCTTCATCAAGCCCGGCGGCTTGGCGATAAGTGCGAGCCAGTTTTCCCGGCTTGCCCGGATGTCCCAATTTATAGCGCTCTCCGGCTGTTTATCCAAGGATGTAATATAACCATTTTCAATGGTCATCACGAAGTTCGGTACATCCTCATCGTCAAAACCAAAAGCAACAACCGAATTAAAACCGGCCTTTTCTAATGTTGAGGTAATTTCATCATTGCCGTTCCACGCATCCATGTAGGCCTGCGCCCATTCTTTGGAAAATAATTTTGCCATTATCTAAAATCCTGCCTTACGGGCTGCCACCCGGTTATTTGTTACCTGAATCCGTAGCTTAACCACGGATTCAGGTACTATTTAGCTTTATGAGTTTCCAACATTCGTTTCACCGTGTCAAAAAAATAGCCTACTCTTTAAACAACAGGAATTAGACACAAACTCAGCATGGACTCTATAAAGCATCCTGTTAACCTGTTTTTTATTATTTAAAATCAACGATCTAATAGATCAAGCCAGTAACTACTGTGCGCGTAGTATTAGCGCATTACCGGCCTGCTCAACTTTGAGCATGCCCAGAAAGGACATGCCCAGCAATATCGGGCCGGGATGTTTGCCATCAATCACCACCGCGTCTACGTTTCTGCGTTTGATCCGGCCCAGTGATACCGTTTTCAGACGCACACTATAGGCCTTAACAAAACCCGAAGCGGTGCTGACGGTTGTAGGCTTGCCTTCTGATTCATATCGTATACCGAGGCGTTTGGCCTGCGAGCCATTCATTGCTACTGAAGAGGCGCCGGTATCCAGAAGGAAGCGTACGCTCTGCCCGTTTATACTGCCGACAGACAAGAACATGCCGCCTTCATTGGCAAATACTTTTTCTTCGATATTTTCAGGCACGGCGAAGTTTAAGGAGATGGAAGAACCTAATGTGTAATCTTGCGCTTTCCCGTCAATTTCAAAAATGGCCCTGTTAGGATCAGCGGCAATCAGTTTTATCCCTTCGGGGCTGATTTCACCGACCGATAATACCCGACGTTGGCCGTCAATCTGCGCGATCGCTTTTCCCGAAAATAGCGCCTGCACTTCAATAACGGGGCTCGCTAACACTAACGGAATTTCCATCAGCAAGAGCGTTATCGCTAGGAGCAGTAAAGCCTTCATACCTGAACAAACCCGTACCAGTATACCTGGAGCAATAACATCGAGACTAGTCCTGCGGCGACATCATCTATCATGATGCCAAAGCCGCCGGCGACATTTTTATCCAGCCATGAAATCGGCCAGGGTTTGAGCGCATCGAAAAATCTGAACAGAATAAACCCTGCCAGTATCCACTGCCAGCCATCGGGCGCAGCAAACATGGTAATCAGAAACCCGGCCACCTCATCGATGACGATGCCGGGATGATCATGCACGCCCAGTTTTCGCGCAGAATACGAACAGATCCAGATGCCCAGCACGGTTATCAACAGCGTTATCAGTCCATAGGTCAGCAATGGCAAATTCTGCATGAACAAAAAAAGCGGTACCGCCACCAGTGTACCGGCAGTACCGGGGGCTTTGGGCGACAGACCGCTACCGAACCCTACAGCCACACACACGACTGGATCTTTCAGCGCCTTAAAATGAATGCGACTGACGGCTTGGGGCGGATGTTGTTCGGAGTCAGACATGAGAAAAATGCTGGTAACCTGTAGCGGTTAATTCCATTGATTCACCATTGCTGCTGATAACGGTTAATGCTTCTGATGAATCAATTTCACCAATGCACGTCAACAATAGGTCCATTGATTCCGCCAGCGAAAACAGCGCAGATTCATTTTTTTCGGAAGTTACCATACACAACTCATAATCATCACCACCCGATAATATCATTCGGTTAAAGTCGAAACCATCAAGGTGCACCATGCATTCACGAAACTCCGGGGACACCGGCAGGCGATCGAAATAGACCCTGGCGCCACAATGGCTGGCTTTTAGGATGTGCCCCAGATCAGCAATCAGGCCATCGGATAAATCGATGGCGCAGGCGCAATGTTCAGCGACACGTTGCGCAAATTCGACTCGAGGCATAGGCCGGTTCAATTTCTTTATGATGACGGTTCTGGTTTCGGGTGCTGGTAAATCAGGAACATCTAACAGCTTCAGAGCCAATGCAGCATCACCCAAGTTACCGGTAAGATAAATTTTATCACCCGGCTTCGCCGCATCACGCCGCATCGCCCTGCCCTGATCAACAAAGCCGGTCAACTGCACAGTAATAGTCAAAGGGCCCTGCGTGGTATCACCGCCGATCAGCTGCACATCATGGGCGTGTAAAGTTTGTTGAAAGCTTTTGGAAAATTTTTCCAGCCACTCAGGATCATTCTCCGGCAAGGTGATGGCCAGTGTCGCCCAGGCGGGCTCGGCACCCATTGCCGCCAGATCGCTCAGATTCACGGCCAGTGATTTATAGCCAATATCTTCCGCTGAGGTGGCGACGGGAAAATGCACACCTGCGACCAGCGTATCAACGGTCATGACCAGTTGCTTGCCAGAAGGCGGATTAAGCAGTGCGCAATCATCACCAATACCCAGCGCAACATCGTCACGCTTGAAGTCATAGCTGAAATATTTTTGTATAAGACTGAATTCGGTAGTACCGGTCATGACACTACTCCATCGAAAAAATCAGGAATTCAAAGCTGTGCGATTTCAGTGGCGCGCACTTCACGCGCCACCTTGTCCAGCACGGCATTGACAAAAGTATGACTTTTTACTGCACAAAATTTCTTTGTCAGATTCACTGCCTCATTCAGCACAACACGGTAAGGCACATCCGGTCGCTTCATGAACTCGTAGCAGGCGAGGCGCAGTATGGCTCGCTCGACCTGATCAACCGAAGCAATCGCTCGCCCGGTATATTGTGCCAGCGTCTGATCAATGACTTCAATATGCTCTTCAACGCCATAAAACAGTTCCTTGAAATACTCCAAATCAACCTGCTCGGATTCGTCGTTTTCTAAAAACTGCTGCTCGATGCCTTTTACATCATCGCTGGTCATTTGCCACTGATAAATTGCCTGCATGGCAAATCGCCTTGCCTTACCTCTGGCTTTAGCAAGACTGGAATTTTGTGACATGTTATTACTCAATTTGTAAAAATGGAGTAATTAAATAATCTTTCTGAAAATTCCAGTTCAATAGGGTTAACCCAGATTCTGAAACAGACTGACCATTTCAATCGCGGAAGCGGCGGCTTCCGAACCTTTGTTACCGGCCTTGGTGCCCGCGCGTTCAATCGACTGCTCGATAGAGTCGGTGGTTAAAATACCGTTAATCACCGGTACGCCATGATCAAGCGCAACTGCTGACAGGCCCTTCGCCGATTCGTTGGCAACAATATCAAAATGGGGTGTGGCACCGCGTATAACAGCGCCCAGCGCGATGATGGCACTATACTTGCCGCTCTGCGCCAGATTCTGCACCACAACAGGCAGCTCAAATGCCCCGGGAACTTTGACCACTGTAATATGATTTGCAGCAACACCGCTACGCTTGAGCGTATCAACCGCACCGGCCAGCAGGCTTTCGACAATGAAGCCGTTAAAGCGTGCACACACAATCGCAAATTCACCTTTACTGTATTGCAAACTGCCCTCAATAATATTTTCGTTCATGATTTTTACTCTTATGTATTTATACTTTAGTATTTTTATGCAGCGCCGATTTATTCGCCCTGCACTTCGCCGCTGATATATTCAACCACTTCAAGACCAAAACCACCTAAGCCATGGATTACTTTTGGCGCGGTCAGCAATCGCATTTTCTTCACGCCTATGTCCATCAATATCTGCGCGCCTACACCATCGGTGCGAATATCCGTCTTCGGCTTTTTACAGAATTCACCCGCCGCGAGATGGCGAGTCATCCACTGCAACATCATTTTATCTTCATCGCTATTTCTCATAATAACGACCACGCCCTCATCGGCATCAGCGACGCGTTTAATGGCATCATCCAGGGGCCAGCTTGTGGAGTGCGAAGACGCCATGATATCGACCAGCGTATCGACCATATGCACACGCACCAGCGTAGGTTTGTCGCCATCAATCTCGCCCTTAACCAGCGCGAAGTGAGTGACATTATCCAGCGTATTCTGGAAAGCCAGCAACCTGAATTTGCCATATTTAGTCGGGAAGTCTGTTTCCGCAACTCTTTCTATGGTTTTTTCGTTTTTAATTCGATAGCTGATCAGATCTTCGATGGTGCCGATTTTCAGATTATGTTCCTGGGCGAATTTTTCCAGATCCGGACGACGCGCCATGGTACCGTCTTCATTGAGAATTTCAACGATCACCGAACTCGGATCCAGACCTGCCATATGAGCCAGATCGCAGCCCGCTTCGGTGTGCCCGGCACGGCTCAGCACACCACCGGGTTGCGCCATGAGCGGGAAAATATGACCCGGCTGCACGATATCCTCGGGGCCGGCATCGGCTTTTACCGCCGCCAGAACTGTAGCCGCACGGTCTGCCGCCGAGATGCCGGTGGTGACGCCCTCAGCCGCTTCAATGGAAACTGTAAAGTTAGTGCTTTGCATGACATCAGCACCTCCTACCATCAGCGGCAGACGTAATTGCTTGCAGCGCTTTTCGGTGAGCGTCAGACAGATCAAACCCCGTCCATAACGCGCCATGTAATTGATAGCAGCAGGGGTGACCGCACTGGCCGCCATTAACAAATCACCTTCGTTTTAGCGATCCTCATCGTCCATGACAATGACCATTTTACCCTGACGGATATCTTCAATAATTTCTTCTGTAGTATTAAGATTCATATAATAAATAATCGGTGTTATTAACTAACCGATAAACCCCGCCTTAGATAACAATTCCAGATTAAGCCCTTCCCTGTTCTCACCTGACGTATGTAACAATAAACTTTCCAGATAACGCGCCACCAGATCCACTTCCAGATTGACTTCGTTACCCGGTTTATAACTTTTAATAATAGTTCGCTCCTGCGTATGCGGCACTATGTTTATATCAAAGCGATCATCATTTACCGCGTTCACGGTGAGACTCGTGCCATCAATACAGATCGAACCTTTAACGGCAATATAGCGTTGCAGTTCCGCCGGTACCTGTACGGTGTACCTTGTTGATCGACCATCGTCGCTAATATTAACCACCTTGCCCAAACCGTCAACATGACCGCTGACCAGATGACCGCCAAGACGCGTGGTGGGCAGCAGGGCTTTTTCAAGATTAACCGGGCTGCCCGTTTTCAAATTTTTGAACGTGGTCAGTGAAACCGTTTCATTGGAAACATCAGCCTCAAAACTGTGCGCATCAAATTTAACTGCGGTTAAACACACACCATTGACGGCGATACTGTCGCCGAGATGGACGTCGCTCATATCCAGTGCCTGGACATCAACTATCAGTCGACTATCACCGCCAACGGCTTCAATACGTCTTACTTTTCCGACTGCTTCAATAATTCCGGTAAACATTTTTTAGTACCTTTAGGCGTTGCTGAGCGCAATCGTGTAGCTGCTCAGAGG
>JAQICG010000377.1 GCA_027858635.1 Gammaproteobacteria bacterium
TATCAAATGCTGCCTGTTTTTGAAGATGCTCTGGCCGCCGATAAAGAAATGCAGGCTTATATCGACCAGATGCGTAATCAAAAATACGACGAGAACATTGTTGAAAGTCGCGTCAATGCTCATTTTTATAATGAGATTCGTCTGGGACAAACCTTCAAGGAAATTCTTGATGAGAAGCTGGCCATTGCCGATCGCACACTCTACCGTCGCGGTAATTTCATGGGTACCTGGGATCAGGTATTGTGTAACGCCCTGCGCTGGGAATACAAAGCTGATATAGCCATGTCGGCCGGTGTACGCTGGGGTACCACCACTCTCGAAGGCGACTGGATGACCATGGAAGACGTGATGACGCAATGCGCCCTCACCTATGGTGAGACTTATGTTTCTGAAATGAAAGGCTCTGCAATCCACAGTATTCTCGAGATGGTTGCAGATAACCTGTTCGACCCCGATCCGTATCTTCAATCCGGCGGCGACATGGTTCGCGTTGGCGGGCTTGATTACCCAATTGATCCCACCAAAAAACTGAATGAACGCATTACCAACATCAGACTCGATAATGGTGAAGCGCTGCAGGACGATAAAACCTATACGGTCACTGGCTGGGCGGTAGTCAACCGCACTCCGGATGGTCGTCTGATGTGGGATATAGTGCACGATTACATTCTTGCCAACAAAGATAAAGATCACGTACTTCGTCTTGAGAAGATCAATTATCCTGACCTGGTGGGTGTAGCAGACAACCCCGGCATTGCTGATTACTCCGGTAAAATCAGCTAGATGATGTCCGGCAATTCCTGTCTTCGGCAGGCGTTGCCGGCTTTCTTTGCTGATAGGCCCGATAAGAAAGTAACACCAGTAAAATCACACCGTAGATGAATGGCTGGAGATAATCCGCCTTCACCAGCCAGATAAAGTGCAGCACCCCCAGCACAGCAATTACATAAATAAGTTTATGTAATTTTACCCAGTTCCTTTTAAGCCTTCGCATCATTATTTTATTAGACGTTAGCGCCAGCGGAATCAGCAGCACAAATGCTGCAAAACCGACCGTAATGAAGGGACGCTCGATAATATCCTTAACAATCTCCGCCCAGTCAAAATACTGCTCAAACCAGATGTAAGTAATAAAATGCAACGTTGCATAAAAAAAGGCAAACAGCCCGAGCATACGCCTGAATTTTATCAGCCAGGTTAAATTCAAGATCTGACGAGCGGGAGTTACCAATAAAGTAATCAGCAGAAAACGCAGCGCCCACTCGCCGGTTTCGTGCGTCATAGCCTCAACCGGGTTTGCGCCCAGCGTGTCATTAATCAAACCCGCTATCAGCATCACCAGCGGCAACAGACAGGCCATGAATACGATAGGCTTGATCACAAAACGAACTGTTTTATCGGAGGGTGTTTGCATCAAAGCGTTCGCTGGTGATTAAGTGTTTTTGTTTTTTCTGCCAACTGCCAACTTTTTTAAAAGTTTTTCGTTAGATCCATGCCGGTATAAAGCTGCGCCACTTGCTCACCATAACCATTAAACATTGCTGTTTTTTGCTTGGGTTTCCAGAACGCATCGCCAATGCGGCGTTCGGTCTTCTGGCTCCAGCGCGGATGATCGACTTCAGGATTTACATTGGCATAAAAACCGTATTCGTTCGACGCAAGTTCATTCCAAGTGGTTTTGGGTTGGGTTTCGCTAAAGCGAATTTTGACGATGGATTTAATGCTTTTGAAGCCGTATTTCCACGGCACCACCAGACGAATCGGCGCACCGTTCTGGTTGGGTAGAATGTCCCCGTACAAACCCACCGCCATAATGGGCAGTGGGTTCATCGCCTCATCAATGCGCAAACCTTCCACATAAGGCCAGTTGAGCACACGCCGTGACTGGCCCGGAAAACGCGACTTATCCAGCAAGGTGGTGAATTCAACATATTTGGCTTTTGAATTAGGCTCGAAAGTTTTCAGCATCTCCGCCAGAGAAAAGCCCACCCACGGAATCACCATCGACCAGCCCTCGACGCAGCGCAGTCGATAAATATATTCCTGCAAGGCGTAAGGTTTAATGAAATCCTCCAGATCAAACACGCCCGGTTTGTCGCACTCGCCTTCCACCGCAATGCTCCATGGCCGAGGATTGAATGCAGCCGCATTTTTGGCCGGGTCTGTTTTACTGGTGCCCAACTCGTAAAAATTGTTATAGCTGGTAATGTCTTCCAGGGAGGTCAACTTATCGTCGGCCCTGAACGGAGCCTGCGCCAGATCAGGCCAGCGCTTCGCCCATACCGGCAGCATGGCGTCAGTCGCCAGTAGTAGGCTACTGGCAAAAGCCTGCTGCATAAATCGACGCCGATCCATATAGACCGATTTGGGGGTAATGTCTGATGACTTTATGTCAGAAGTGCTTTTTATGATTATGGACATACTATCTCCTGCTGTTTGTGAAGAGACAATAGCAAATTGGATTGGTTCTATGAAGCTGGGGCTAACGCCTGAAATGATCAGGCGGGTTATCCCTATTCCATCCGAGGAAGTTTTTATAATTATTCCAACGGCGTGAGCACACAAAAAACCGTGCTCACTCTCGACTAACCCACCCAGAGTCGTGCATTTCTGAACATGCGCATCCACGGTGAATCTTCATCCCACTCTGCCGGGTGCCACGAATTCTGTACGCTGCGGAAGACGCGTTCGGGATGTGGCATCATGATGGAAACGCGGCCATCATTCGTGGTGAAGCCGGTCAGTCCTTCGGGTGAACCGTTCGGGTTGAGCGGATACTGTTCGGTAGCGGCGCCATTGTGATCGACATAACGCAGCATCGCCTGCGCCTGTTTGCGTTGCTCGAACGACTCATACTCCGCCAGACCTTCGCCGTGGGCAACGGCTATCGGCATGCGCGAACCGGCCATGCCGGCCAGCAGAATCGAAGGCGACTCCATTACTTCGACCAGGCTGAAACGGCCTTCAAACTGCTCGGACTGATTGCGCACAAAATGCGGCCAGTGTTCGGCACCGGGGATCAGCTCCTTGATATTCGCCATCATCTGGCAGCCATTGCATACGCCCAGACTGAAGGTGTCTTCACGATTAAAATATTCGCTGAAGACATCGCGAGCGCGGGCGTTGAACAGAATGGTTTTGGCCCAGCCTTCACCGGCACC
>JAQICG010000187.1 GCA_027858635.1 Gammaproteobacteria bacterium
TGTTGATGGCACAAAGCAGACCTCTTTTCTATTTGTCTGTGAGAGAAATATCGACCCTAAGCAGTCGTTCATAGCATACATGATATAAGTCAGTTAACCCCGCAAATGTGAGATAACTCTTTAGATTGACTTTCATTTTTGATTGTAACCCTTGCGTACATTTTCCATATGTTTATTTATCGCGTATTAATCAAAAAGGCAGTTTAACCACCACGCGAGTGCCAGTGCCGATTTTGCTTTCAATCTCCAGCCTGCCACCATGTGCTTGCGTAATCATTTTGCACAGGTACAGCCCAAACCCGTAACCGCCTGTTTCGCGTTGTCTTGATGGGTCGACGCGATAAAATGGTTCTGTCAATTTTGGCAGATGCTGCAGTTCAATGCCCGGGCCATGATCTGTTACTGTGACCACAGCATGAGTGTTTTCCAGGCTAAGACTTATCTCGGGTGGCAGGGCATCTTCAGGGGTATGTGTAATAGCATTGTCCAACAGGTTTTTTAGCAGCAGTTTGATGCGTGCAGTATCGATATCGAGTATCACTGCTGTTTCGGGTAATCGAATAATGATGCCTGCGTTGTTATGCCATGTTTGCACGATATCGTTTATCAAGGTTTTTATGTCACACCTGGCCTTGTTAAGTTTTGTGTGTCGGCTGCTCAGTCGTTCGGTCTCCATCAGCTCTTCGATCAGGGTTTCCATTTCGTTGATGTCGCGAATGATCTGTGCCTTGTTAGTGCCATCATCCAGCATCTCTGCTGCAAGGCGTGTGCGGGTCAGGGGGGAGCGCAGTTCGTGGCTGATGGCCAGGAGTAGCTGGCGCTTGGCATCCAGCATTTGCTGTATGTCATCTGCCATCTTATTAAAGCTGTCAGCCAGATCACCGAGTTCATCTTTTCGATTGATGCTTATCCTGTGTTCAATGTCGCTGGCGCCAAATTTTTGCACGCCTGCCTGAATAACGTCGAGCGGAGAAAACAGTCGGCGCGTGGCATAGTAAAGAACAAGCAGGATTATCAGTAAGATCAGTAGTGGCGTCCATCGTTTGAAGCCCTGTCGCTGATCGCGTACATTGGGAATGCTGAATAGCAGGGTGTTATCGCCGTCACGAGCCATCAGGTAGTGGTTGTCTGTTTTGTCCTTAACATGGGAGAAATGGCTTCCGTCGATAGTGAAGTCGCGTTCGATATCGAGGTCATCTATGGCTGTTAGTTGCCCGCTTGAATTCCAGCTGCCATTCGAATCAGAGATCTGGATTTCGATCTTCATGCGATCAGCAAGTTCCTGTGCACGTGCCCGGTCGGGTGGTGTGCCAATGTCGGCTTTTACATACTCAAGATACTGTGTGAGATGTGGTTGTATGTTGTCCTTGAAATGTTCCTGGAATGCATGGCGTATACCACTGCCAACCAGTATTACAAATAAGATAGCCATGCTGATAAACAGCAGTAACAGCTTTGCGGACAGGCTGTGACGTCTCTTATGATTTGATTTGTTCATGTTGGCTTCCCGACAAATACATAACCCAGGCCGCGTATCGTACGGATCAGGTCGAGTGGTTTTATTTTCTGTCGTAGACGGCTTACGAGGATATCTATAGAACGAGTGTAGATGTCAGCATCAATACCCTTGAGTTTGTTAAGCAGTTCATCTCGGGTAAAAGTCTTTTGTGGCGATGTGGCAAAAAGCAGGAGTAACTGGTATTCCAATGAGCTTAGTGGCAGTGTTTCATCAGTCATCGTGACCTGTCGTTTTCCGGTATCTATACACAGTGTTTCGAATGTCAGAACAGAATCAGTTATGTTGCCGGATTCGTTATTGACCTGGGCACGCTTGAGGATTCCATGGATTCGTGCAACCAGCTCGCGTGGTTCGAATGGTTTGGGAAGATAGTCATCTGCACCTAGTTCAATGCCTACGATGCGGTCCATTACTTCACCGCGTGCTGTCAGCATGATGATCGGTATATCATTGTCCTTGCGTATCGTTTTGCAAACTTCAAAACCATCCATCTCTGGTAGCATGATATCGAGTATAACCAGGTCATAGTGATGTTGATCGAGCAGGGCGATGCCCTGACTGGGTAAGGTTGCACTCTCCAGTTCGAAACTGAACTGTTCGAAGTACTGGCTCAGCAGGGTGGCTAGCTGTGTATCATCATCGATTAATAGTATACGAATCATGGGCTTCACTATAACGTATTACCGTGTTCTTAAAAACAGGCGATCACAGCATTTACTGTGATCGCCTGAAGGTCTGTGTTGTATGCTTCTCCTTAATTATCAAAAACGCCTGCCGTGTGATGTTCCATCTTGTCATCGATGAACTCTCTCAGTTCAGCACGTTGTGTATCATCCAGACTGTCGTAGAAGTTACCGATGGCATCGATGATAACAGGTGAACGGGAATGGATTGTTTCGATATGCTGACTGACGATTGAGTTAACCTTGTTACGGTCCAACGTAGGTTGTTTCAGCATAGCCTGTATATCAGTTTTTGTTTGTTCCCGGTTAGTTTGCATTGTTTTGCGCATATCGAGGAACTCATTTTTTACTTCTGACAATCTGTCCTGTTGTGTAGCCGTCAGTTCCAGCTCTTCAGTGACTTTCTCAACCATTCTTTCACCACGTTCTTCTGGTGTGCCACGATTGCATGCAACAATACTTGTAGTAAGCAGGGCTATGCCGGTCATGTAGATAATTGTTCGTTTTGTGAGTTTCATTATTTGTCTCCAGGGTTAGTTCACGATTATAGATTAACGAACAGTAAAGCGTATTACTTTTCAGGCAGGTAACGGTTTGTAACAGTTTGTAACGAAGCAATGAAATGTATAAAGTGGGAATGGCTTTTGAAACTATCAGTTTTGGTATTCTTACGATGCCTGACTGGACTTCCCCGGGTTTGCTAGACACTTTCTAGCCTCGAAAAATAGTCTTCTTCAAATTTAACGGGATACACGCTAATGTTTTTGTTTTTCAATAAGTGCCTGTGCGCGCAGACTTTCTAACACCGGTTCCAGCACGATGGAATCGCTGTTGAGTGAATACACCATATAAGTCGGCAGTTTAAATTTCAGGCTGTCGGGCATGTGGAATAATTGCCCTGTCCGAATCAGTGGTTCAGCCATGCGAATCGGCACAAAGCAGGACCCACCATTACTTATAATTATTTGTGCGCTGAGCCAGCCAAATTTGACCACTTGCGCAGGGTGTTCCAGGTCAGGATCACTGCTGTTTCTAAAATAAGTTGACAGTACCATTGTGACTAATACTAATTAGTTCCACCCCCCATTGGTCTTTTTATATTCCATATTTTAAATATATTTCCCCCCTGATTCCCATTTTATCTATTTTGCCCAAAACATGGTCTTTGCAAATCTTTACAAAAGTGGGTAGTTGACTATATTTAAAGCAGTGATAAGATAGTAATCAATTACTCACTTTAGAGATTGCTTTGTTAGCTAATATCAGGCATCTATCGGCAAAACTACGACATATCGTAACTATAGTTATTCAAGATGGGAGAAATTTATGTCACCTAAGAAAATAGTAATAAATGCAGCTAAATCCAAAGCAGGCAAGAAGGCACCTGCTAAGGCTATTGAAAACACGCTTACGCAAGAAAAACGTTATTTGATGATTTCTGAGGCGGCTTACTTTCGTGCGGAACAACGAGATTTTCAGGGCTCCCTTCATGAGCAGGACTGGCTCGAGGCCGAAATTGAAATTGATACCTTATATTCGACCTAGTATGTAATGGAGACTGGCATGAAGGTTACTTTTCTGGGCGCGGCCCGTGAAGTCACAGGTTCGAGTTATCTGGTCGAAACAGACACAGTACGCTTTCTGGTGGACTGTGGCATGTTTCAGGGCGGGCGTGAAGCACCTGCGCGTAACCGACGGCCATTCGGGTTTGATGCATCTACCCTTGATTTCGTGCTGGTCACCCATGCTCATATTGATCACAGCGGCCTGTTGCCGAAACTCATGCTTGCGGGTTTTAACGGGCCAATTTATGCCACCGAGGCCACCGCTGATCTGTTGACGGTGATGTTACCCGACAGCGGCCATATTCAGGAAGCGGAGCTGCAGCGTTTTATGCGTCGGCGCAAGGCTTCATCACGCACACCACCTTCACCCATTTATACCGTACAGGATGCGCAGCAATGCCTCAGCCTGGTGAATCCGGTTCAATATGATAAGCGTCTGGAACCCCATGGGGATATTGCCTGCTGCTTCCGCGATGCCGGCCATATCCTGGGATCAGCCATTCTCGAAGTCTGGGTTACGCAAGATACCAGGCGCACGAAACTGGTTTTTTCGGGCGATCTTGGCCAGCCTGGGCGACCCATTTTACGTGACCCGACACTGATTGAAGACGCCGACGTCTTATTCATCGAATCCACATACGGCAATCGCCTGCATAAAGACCTGCCGGCAACTCTGGACGAGCTGGGTCAGGTAATAGAACAAACGCTGTATAAAAAGAACGGCAATGTCATCATACCTGCGTTTGCGGTGGGGCGAACCCAGGAGATCATCTACCATCTGCATCAACTGAGTCAGCAGGGGCGACTGCATAACCTGAATATTTTTGTCGATTCACCTATGGCGACAGCGGCAACACGTATAACCCAGAAACATATGGCACTGTTTGATGATGAAGCTCGGCAGCTCGCAAACTGGTTCAAGGCGGGTCGTGACCTGCCGAACTTGCGTTTCGTTGGCAGTGCCGAAGAGTCTATAGCACTCAATCAAGTCCGCTCCGGCGCCATTGTTATTTCAGCCAGCGGCATGTGTGACGCCGGTCGTATTAAACATCACCTGCGCCATAATCTTGGGCGGCGCGAGTGTTCAGTATTGATTACCGGCTTTCAGGCCCAGGGTACCCTGGGCCGACGACTGGTGGATGGTGCCACGCAAGTGAGTATTTTCGGCCAGAGAATTCCGGTGCGTGCTTCCATACACACCCTGGGTGGTTTTTCGGCTCATGCCGACCAGTCGGCACTTTTAGACTGGGTTTCTGGTTTCCAGCGACCACCAGATAAAACGTTTGTGGTGCATGGTGAAGAAACTGCAGCACTCACGTTTGCGGAACGGCTGAGATCTGACATGGGCTGGTCGGTGATGGTGCCTGAACTCGGCCAGAGTGTGCAACTTTGAGTTCTGTTCGTAGTTGATGTTGTTTCCAGTTAAGCAATTTAATGTTAGGAGAATAGTATGCAAGGCAAAAAAAATATCGCGACGGGTTTCCTGTTTCTGGCGGGCTTTATGATCTATGGCTTCATCATGATTTATCTGCGCGACTTTGCGCCAGGTAAAGAGCAATGGATAGCTGAGTATGGCATAGGCAAGCATTTCGAATCACGGCTGGCTCACGTACACGGCGGTCTATTTGCTTTTATAAATATCGTTGTCGGCTACCTGTTGCTGCGATTACCCGTCGGTGAGTTTTCGGCGAAAGGAATTTCATGGCTTACCCTGGTCGGTATGCTGATGCCGCTCGGAATACTTGCTGAAATAGTGCTCGGTGTTCCGCCAGTGCTGGTGCTGCTGGGTGGTATTTCGATGGTGATTGCGATGATCTGGTTTGGTCTTGCTGCAATGCGTCTGAAGCTACCTAAGGGTAACAGCGATTAGTAACGACCATAGAGATCTAGTCATGACGAATGATGAGGTGACAGAAAATGAACGCCAGCAGAGGCTAGCCGCGATTAAGGAAGACACTTCCTATAGTCTGGCCTATGAAGATCAGGATTTTCTGCTCAGCGATGAGCTGCGGCCGGTGCGGTTACAATTGGAGCTAATGAAGCCCGAGTATTACCTGCGCCACCAAAATGTGCTCTCCACAATTGTGGTATTTGGCAGCGCCCGTCTGCAATCACCGGCGCAAGCCCAGGACCAACTGGCGGCGTTGCAGGAACGTGCTGTGTCCAACCCCGATGATCCAACGCTGGCGACAGAGATCAGCGCTGCTCGCCGGAAAGTCGAATACTCACGCTATTACGAGGAAGCGCGCTACTTCAGCGAGACTGTTTCGCGTCGCTTTCAACAGCAGGGTCGTCTGGATTTTGTTGTGGTTACGGGCGGTGGACCGGGCATTATGGAAGCGGCGAACCGGGGTGCATTCGAGGCCGACGCGCGTAGCATCGGCCTTAACATTACCCTGCCGCATGAGCAGGAGCCCAATTCATATATCAGTCCGGATCTGTGTTTCCAGTTTCGCTATTTTGGCCTACGCAAGATGCATTTTCTGTTGCGGGCCAGGGCATTAGTCGCATTTCCGGGTGGCTATGGCACATTCGACGAGCTGTTCGAAACGCTCACACTCATACAGACCGGCAAGGTAAAACGAATGCCAGTCGTTCTGGTCGGTGAACGATTCTGGCGTCGAGTGATCGACTTCGAGTTCCTGGTGGAGGAGGGAATGATAGGCCGACAGGACATAGATATATTCACTATTGTGGATACGGCAGACGAGGCGATAGCCGTGTTGCAGGATTTTTATCAAGGGGTGCCTCCAGTCTAGTCCTTGATCTGGTGCCGGATCATCTGTGCGAGATAAGCGCGTTAATCAATTGTTTCGTGCGGACACATCCCCTGTAAACCAGGTGTTATCGCCTGGTCAGCCCCATTCAGTGAATAATATTATTTTGAGGAATAAGTATGGCTTTCACGTTAACAAAAAAATGGCTCCTCGCTGTTTCACCTGGGTAATAGGGCTAAACTGACGCAAAATTCGAGC
>JAQICG010000139.1 GCA_027858635.1 Gammaproteobacteria bacterium
GGCCAGCAGTTCCATGCCGTTCATCGCCGGCATCTGGATATCGGTAAATACCACTGAAATAGCGCTGTTCTGCTGGATTTGCTGCCAGCCGTCGTTACCGTCGACCGCCTCGTGGATGACATAACCCTCACCCAGCATTTTTGTAGCGGCTGCGCGAATGACCTTGGAGTCATCGACGATTAAAATTTCTGGTTTTTGGCTCGACTGTTCGCCCATCTGTATAGCTCTTGGTGAATGCAATAGTGGCAATGAGTATGATTTTTAATTTTTTAAGGCGCGACCACTCCTGACTCACCCGTAAACGGCTGTTCGCAAGACATTAGCTGCCAGACGTTGTGTACGCTAAAACGACCGATTTATCCATAAAAGTAGTTATTACCATAGTTCAATTAGCCACGAAATGCACAGAAAATACCCTGTTGAGAATGTGCTTTAGGCTTTAGGCCTTTAACTTTCACAAAGGCTCGGGGCTCATTTATAATTTTCCGGATGTTTTATCGACCCGGGACAGATATAAATACTATAATCGATGCACTAGAGGCTTTTTCTCTAAAAATTCTTAAAAACAGATATTAATTGTTATGTCATTCGTAAATCGTGAATATGGAATTTTGATTCCAAAGCTCAAAGAAAATGTCAACAGTACACTGCTGGCGTCTATCACTGAGATGTTTGTTCAGGCCGATGAAGCGCTTTTCGAGATGGCTAAATCGACCGACAGCAACAAGGAGCGGAATCGTTATTTTGAATTGATGCGCGATACGCGCGCACTGAAGGATGACATTTCCGCGGATTTCATTAATACCATTGCCACCTCCCTGCGCCCTTTCGCAGAAACGGTTGCCGAAAAGGACACCGTAAGAAAGCATAACGAAAGCGAACTGAGCCTGATTGACCAGGACGAAATAGAGGACATGGTACTGGTCAAAAGCATGAGCGGCAATGCCACCGCTCGACTGCGCGAACCCCTGCACTGCCTTGAAGCCAGACTCGAGCACCTCGCCTTACAGACCCCGGATATTTTTTACCAGAAGGCGCTGCACCCCATCAATATATTTCAGGCATATGACGATGCGCTGGGACAAAATTTTGACATCACCAACAAGAAGACTCTGTTCAACTTTTTCAATGATCACGTCGCTCTAAAGCTGGGAAATTTGTACAATGACCTCAATCAGATTCTGATTGAGGCGGACATCCTGCCCGAAGTCAGACTGCATACCAGCAAGACGGATTCGCGAAACGCTCCCACGCATCGAGCATCGCCCGGCAATGAACACTCAGAGGCCGGCAGCGACGCGCAATACAACTCGGACCAGGAGATGAATCAGGGCGGCTATGCCATGACCGCAGCACCCGGACACGCCTATCCCGGCGGGCAGCACAGTGCTGGCGCACAAGGTGGTGGCCAGGGCGACTCATCGGGTGGCGATCAGGGTTATGGCGAGGGCGGCGGTGCTCAGGCTGCTTTCAATCACCCCTCTTCACAGCAGGGTGGTGGTAGTGGTCAGGCGGCTTTCAATCAAACTCCTTCACAGCAGAGTGGCGATGGCGTTGCCAGTGGTGGCGCAAACGAACCCGGTCCCGCCGGTTATCAGCACACCACGGCGGGCATGCCGGCCAGTCAGGTGGGTGACGTCATTGGCCAGTATCTGGGCGGCACACCACTCACGCCGCCGTCACCCATGGACGAAAATGTTGACCTGAGTGCGGGCAGCCCGTTTTTCCCTGTCCCCACAAACCAGTATTACGGTCATCAGGAAATTCTGAATGCGCTCTCCAGTGTGCAGCACAACCCCGCCTTCAACAATACTAATGGTACGCAGTATGACGGCGAAGCGATCAAGCAGGCGGTGCTCTCAGAAATCGCCAAATCCTCCGGCGGCGGTGTCACCAAAAACATTAACCGCATTGCTGAAAAAACCATCGATTTTATCGAGTTGGTTTTTGACGCGATCATTGATGACGACAATATTTCTGACACCATCAAGACACTGCTGCTACGCCTGCAGATTCCCGTCATCAAGGCGTCGATGATCGATCAGGAATTCTTCATTTATGATGAACATCCTGCACGAATGCTGCTGGACAAATTTGCCCACGTTGGTATCGGCGTCGCCGACCACCATGATGAAATCTACAAGCACCTTGATAAGATAGTCACCACACTGGTCAACGACTTTGAACTCCAGGCCGAGTCCTTCGAGATTGCGCTGAACAGCCTTAATGCCTTTCTGGAAGAGCGCGATGCCGAGGCGTTGAAAATCGAGGCCGAAACGCAGCGTCAGGTCTTGCGCGAACATGCCCGTAGTACCGTACTAAAATCATTGCGCATTGCCACTCGGGGCAAAGTCCTGCCCGAAACCATCCATGCGCTGGTTTTAAAACGCTGGCCCACCATGATGTACAACCACTACCTGAAACAGGGCAAGGAAAACAACGAATGGGTCAATATTGTTGACACCCTCAGAGCCATTATTAACAGCGTACAACCGCTGAAAACTGCCAACGATCT
>JAQICG010000267.1 GCA_027858635.1 Gammaproteobacteria bacterium
TATCAAAGTCGCTTTAGCTGCATTTATAACGCGCCCGCAATCTGAGTCAAATTGGCGCTAAAGAGCGGTCATTATCCATCATTTTTTCGGCTTGTCAACCTGACGTGTGCAGATCGTTAGCGGGTAAAGTGGGTTTTGTATTCTTCCAGCTCAGTGTCACTCAGCCCTTCTTCCTGTAATTTTTTTTCCAGCGCTTCATAACGGTGGTCATTGTTTTTGCTGATCAGGTTTTTGATGGTATCAATAAAAATGGCTTTGGTATTCTGCGGCTCATCACAGCCGACTACATCCCGCTGCATCAGTTTTTGCAGCGTGGGGAAGTTTTCATTATTGCGCCAGCGTTCCAGTAAAGCCGATGAACCGATTTCAGGATTACTTTTGATCAGCCTTGCGATTTCGTGCAATAGCGGCAAACCCTGTAGCGCCGAAGTTTTAAAAATATCCGGAATCTCAACCTCTGAAGAGAGCGCTGGGAACTGTAAGAGCAGGGTGACAGCGTCACGGATGGCGTTTTGTTTTACTTCGCGGTTTGAGCGTGGCCGGGAAGAGACGCGAACAGCGTGAGCCGGCTCATCAGCGACAGAGGCTTGCAGCTTGCCGGCATCGAGGCCGGTGCGAGATGCCAGCTCCTGAAAGAGCAGCTCTTTGAAGATGCTGTCGGGAAGCTTGTTCAGCAAGGGCTTGGCTTTTTCGGTGAGCGCGGATTTTCCTTCCGAGCTTTCAAGGTTGATGTTTTCGCAGAGATGTTCGAATAAAAATTCAGACAGCGGCTTCGCGCTCAACAGTCGTCGTTCGAAATCATCCTTGCCTTCCTGGCGGATCATGGAGTCCGGGTCTTCGCCTTCGGGCAGAAAAAGAAATTTGGCTTCAAAGCCGTCACGCAACAGGGGCAGGGTGTTTTCCAGCGCCCGCCATGCCGCCTTCTTGCCGGCCTGGTCAGCGTCGTAACAGAAAATCAGTGTTCTCACCGTGCGAAAGGCGCGTTGCAGTTGTTCGCTGGTGGTGGCGGTGCCGAGTGAAGCGATGGCATAGTTAACGCCGTGCTGAGCCAGCGCCACCACATCCATGTAGCCTTCCACGATAATCAGGTGTTCGAGATTGCGCACCGCCTTGCGCGCTTCATACAGGCCATATAACTCCTGACCCTTGTGAAAAACACTGTTCTCGGGAGAGTTAAGGTATTTGGGTTCGCCCTGATCAATGACGCGGCCGCCCAGTCCGATGACCTGCCCGCGACGATTGGTGATGGGGAAGATAATGCGATCACGAAAACGATCATATTGATTACCCTTGTCATTGCTAGCCAATAAACCGGTTGCGATTAATGCCTCGACGGTGGTTTTATCGTTGCCCAGATTGTCGGTTAAAAAATTCCAGCCATTGGGGGCATAACCGATTTGATAGGTTTTGGCGACTTCGCCCGTCAGCCCCCGTTGCTGCAAATATTGAACGGCCTTGTCGGAAGTTTTTAACTGCTGCCGGAACAGTTCAGCCGTTTTTTCGAGAATGTCATAGAGCGGCTGTTTGCTGTCCTTGCTCTCGGAGGAGTGAAAATGGCTGTTCTCTCTGGGCACGTCAAGATTGTATTCAGCGGCGAGCGCTTCCACCGCATCAACAAAGTCGAGGTTTTCATATTCCATGATAAAACCCAGCGCCGTGCCGTGAGCGCCACAGCCGAAACAGTGATAAAACTGCTTGCTGTCACTGACGGTAAAGGAGGGCGTTTTTTCATTATGGAAAGGGCAGCATGCGGTGTACTCCTTGCCTTTTTTCTTTAGCGGTACGCGTGCGTTGACCACCTCCACGATATCCGCGCGGGAGACCAGGTCATCGATAAAATTTTGCGGAATACGTCCAGCCATGTTCGATCTAGAATTTAGGAGTGCGTTATTGAGATTATGGAATCAGGTTTACAAAAGACAGCTGTCGGGGGTTAAAAATCCGTTCGTATTCAACAATGGCATAACGATCGGTCATGCCGGCAATGTAATCGGCGACGCCGCGAGCGACGCCATCCTGTCCATGGCGGTTTTCCAGGGCTCGGCAATGCGCCAGCGCCTCCGGCGGCAGAATACGCAGATCATCCATGAAGGCGTTAAACAGGGCGGTGACAATGGAGCAGGCTTTCAGGGTCATTCTATGCACCCGATAGTGCTGGTATAAATGGCTGCGCAAGAATTGCTTCAGTTCCTTATTCTGCTCGCGCATCGATTCACTGAACGACATCAGCGGTCTGCTCTGGGCATGAACATCATCAATGCTTTTAAGCCCGGCGGCATTAATATTACTGCGCGAAGTATCGATCAGATCGACCACCATGACGTTAATCATGCGCCGGATTATTTCATGAATCAGGTGGCGTTCATTCAGACTGCTGTAACGTTTTTTAACGACGTCATGCTGCTTGCGAAAGACTTCGATCTTCATCAATTCGTCGATGCGGATGAGCCCATAGCGCAGGCCGTCGTCAACGTCGTGGTTGTTGTAGGCGGTCTCGTCGGATAAATCCGTGAGCTGTGCTTCCAGGCTGGGCTGGGTTTTGTCTAGAAAACGCTGCGCGACCGGCCCCAGTTTCTCCGCATTTTTTTGTGAGCAGTGTTTGAGTATGCCTTCGCGGGTTTCAAAGGTGAGATTGAGGCCCTGAAAGTCGGCGTATTTCTCTTCCAGTTTATCGACTACGCGCAGCGATTGCAGATTGTGCTCGAAGCCGCCGTGGTCTTTCATGCATTGGTTGAGCGCGGTCTGGCCGGCATGACCGAACGGCGTATGGCCGATGTCGTGCGACAGCGCGATGGCTTCGGCGAGGTCTTCGTGCAGGCCGAGTTCGCGGGCAATGCTGCGGGCAATCTGGGCGACTTCCAGTGAATGCGTCAGGCGGGTACGAAATAGGTCGCCTTCGTGATTTACAAAAACCTGGGTTTTGTATTCCAGCCGACGAAAACCAGCCGAATGAATGATGCGGTCACGGTCGCGCTGGTAGTTGTTGCGATAGACCGGGCTCTCTTCATCGTGCACACGCCCCAGCGATTTCCTGTCATTGCAGGCGTAGGCGGTCAGGCTGCCGGAATAGGGTTTATCCATAATAGTTTTCAAGGTTAGGTGGTGTAGCTGATGCGGATCGCCTGCGCGAGCTGATCAGGCGTGTAATCGCTGGTCATGACTGCCTCGCCGATGTCTTTCAGCAGAATAAGTCGGAGTGTACCATCAAGTACTTTTTTATCGACCGACATCAAATCCAGAAACCGCTGTTCGCCGAGACTCTCGGGGGCAGTGGTGGGCAGTTTGGCGCGCTGCATAATCGCAATGGTGCGCTGCACCTGTTCTTCGCTGAGCCAGCCTAACAGGGCTGACATTTTAGCCGCGATGCACATGCCGGCACCGACCGCCTCACCATGCAGCCACGCGCCGTAACCCATGCCGGTTTCAATGGCGTGACCGAAAGTGTGGCCCAGATTGAGCAGGGCGCGCTGACCGCTTTCCCTTTCGTCGGCGGCGACAATGTCGGCCTTGGTCTGGCAGGAGACTTTAATGGCATAGGCCAGCGCCTGATGATCGCGCTGTAACAGCGCTTCCATGTTTTCATCAATCCAGGCAAAAAAACCGGCATCACGGATCAGACCATACTTGATCACCTCGGCCAGGCCGGCGCTCAGCTGCCGATCGTCCAGGGTGTCCAGGGTGTTGGTGTCGGCGATGACCGCGCGCGGCTGGTAGAAGGCGCCGATCATATTTTTGCCCAGCGGGTGATTGACGCCGGTATTGCCTCCCACCGATGAATCGACCTGAGAGAGCAGGGTGGTGGGAATCTGAATCAGATGCACGCCGCGCTGATAAGTGGCGGCGGCAAAACCGGCCATATCGCCGACCACGCCACCACCGAGGGCGATAATGGTGGTGTTGCGATCCAGATGGTGAGTCAGCAGGGCATCAAAAATGCTGTTGAGTACGTCCAGATTTTTATATTCTTCGCCGTCGGGCAGAATCACGCTGTAGTAGCGCAGGCCGGTGAGCAGGGCTTCGACTTTTTGCAGATACAGCGGTGCCACGGTTTCATTGCTGACAATCAGTACGTTGTTGCCGGGGATGTGTTTTTTCAGAATATCGGTTTGATCGAGCAGGTTTTCCCCGATGTAAATCGGATAACTGCGCTCACCCAGATCAACCTGGAGCGTGGAGTATTCAGACATGGTGTTGCTTCAGCATTCGCTATTTGGTGGCATCAAGGTGGCTAATAATAACGTGAATGACGTGGCGTAGCGAGTCATTGCTGGTGTCGACAATATAGTCCGCCGTCTCTCGATACAAAGGGTCGCGCTGCTCAATCAGCCGGGTGAGAATGACATCGGCGGGTTCTTCACCGTGCAGCAACGGTCGGTTCTTGTCCTTATGGGTACGTTCGAGCAGTGACTTCAGATCGCTGCTCAGATAAAACACCGTGCCGTGTGATTTTAGAGCACGGCGGTTGTTTTCATCCAGGATCGCACCGCCACCCGTGGCCAGTACAATGCGCTCCTTCATGGTGAGCTCATCAATGACCGCCGCCTCGCGCTGGCGAAACCCGGCTTCACCCTCCTTTTCAAAAATCAGCGGAATATCCACCCCGGTTCGTTCTTCGATAACGCGGTCGCTATCGTAAAAATCCATATTCAGACGACGCGCAAGCTGACGCCCAATGGTGGTTTTGCCCGCGCCCATGGGGCCGATGAGGAAGATACTTGATTTTTGCATAGCCGAATTATACAGCTATATGGTTTGAAGTTTTGCGGTGGCAGGAGGCTTTGGGGTATTGCAGGCAAAAAACTCCACCCCTGTTGGTGCAGGGGTGGAGTTTCTTAAGGAACAATGTTGACAAACATAGGGAGCAAGAAGTAGTCAACTCCGAATTCGGCGCTTTTACAGCGCCAGCGAATCTTTCAGGATTTTGGGGGTGACAAATATCAGCAGCTCTGCTTTCTGGTCGCTTTCAATGGTATGTCTGAATAGGAATCCCAGTAGTGGCAAATCGCCCAGAAAGGGAATCTTGTCTACATCGTTACTGACAATTTGCTCGTAAATGCCGCCCAGCACAATGGTGTCGCCGTTGTTAACCAGAACCTGAGTTTGTACTTCACGGGTATCGATGCTGGGGATGCCGCTAAACACCTGGCCGACGGAATCCTTGTTAACGGTCAAGTCCATGATGATTCTGTCATCCGGAGTGATCTGCGGGGTGACCTTGATGCTCAGTACCGCTTTCTTGAACTCAACCGAAGTGGCGCCGCTGGAAGAGGCGGACAGATAAGGGATTTCAACGCCCTGCTCAATAAAGGCTTCATGTCGATCAGCAGTGACCACGCGTGGACTGGAGATAACCTCGCCTTTGCTCTCGTTCTGCATGGCGGAAATTTCCAGATCAACCAGGGTGCCGCCTTTAAGCACCGAGAAGGCAATGGAGCCGACATTCGGGCCAACGGCGGGTAGGTTTACGCCCAGACGATCAAGTCGTCCACCTGTGGATCCCATGGGTTGGCTGACGGGGAGAGCGTTGCCGGTAGTCATGATGTTGTCAATCGCATCGGTATTGACGGCATCGGTGCCGCTAATGGTGCCGGAGACAGTATTGATGCCATCGGCACCGTTGCTGTTGATATTGCTCACGCCGAATCTCGCGCCGAGTTCTTTCGAGAAGTTATCTGAAGCGATGACGATTCGTGAGCCAATGAGAACCTGGCGAACGGGGACATCCAGCTGGTTGAGGATGCGACGTACTTCACTGATTACCTCGTCGGTATCTTTGACTATCAGCGTATTGGTGCGTTCATCGATGATAACGTTGCCCCGAGACGATAATAAACTGCCGCCTCCTTCACCACCTTCACCGCCACCACCGGAAAATAACGCTTCCAGTTCAGTGACTTTGGCAAAATTGACGGTAAAGAAAGCGCTGCGAATAGGTGCCAGATCGGTGATGGCTTGTGAAGCCTCAAGGTCAATTTTTTCCTGAGCGGCAATTTCTTCGCTGGGCGCGACCAGCATGACATTGCCGGATTCGCGCTTGGACAGACCTTTTGATTTCAGGATGATGTCCAGCGCCTGATCCCATGGAACGTTTTGTAAGCGCAGGGTAAGGTTGCCGCTAACGGAGTCACTGACCACAACATTCAAGCCGGTGAAGTCGGCGATCAGCTGTAGGACGGCGCGTACAGGAATATCCTGAAAGTTGAGTGACAGACGCTCCCCGGTATAACCGAACTTGGCTTTGTTCTGTTCTTCCAGCTCATCTTCTGAAATAGGCTTGAGCTCTATCGTAAAGATGTTGTCCGCCTGATAAGCAACGTGTTCAAAGTCCCGGGTTGCCGGTTCGATTTCAATGCGGACATTGTCATCTTTTTCGAAACTGCTGATGGTTTTAACCGGCGTGGCAAAGTCAAGAACATCAAGTGATTGGCGCAGGTTATCGGGAAGGTCGGCGTTAATGAATTTAACCACAACCTTGCCAAACTCTTCACTGATGTCCATGGGAATGTTACTTTCGGTAAGTGTAATGATGACGCGTCCTTCGCCGTTCTCGCCACGACGGAAATCAATATTGCGGATACCGCGAGTGACATCGGAGTACCTTGCGCGATCGCTCGCTTGTGCATCATCTTCGGCAAAACGCGATGATTCATCTTTTGACTGGGCGGCAAAAGTAGTGCCTGTGGCGTCACTGTCCAGAGTGATCAATATGCTGTTGCCTTTGCTGGTAACCTGATAAGGAATAACTTCGGTGACGTTCAATATGACGCGAGTCCGGTCTTTTGCGCTGATGGTAATAACGGACTGAGCAGTTCCAACGCCTATAGGCTGTTGTTTTTTTGGCAGGGCGCTGCCGGTATCAGCAAAATCAAAAACGATGCGCGCGGGGTCGTCAATGGTGAAGCTTAATGGTTTGACGGCCTGCTGGCTCATTTCCAGAACCAGCTGCAGGCGATTGCCGGGTAAAGTATTGTACTGGATGGATTCAATCATGTTCTGCTGAGCTAGCGCAGAGCTGCTGCCAAAACAGAGTAACAGCATCAGAAGCGTCAGTAATTTCTGCGCTCCATAAAGACTGCTTCCGTTATTAAGATTGTTTGTTATTGTTGTTTTCATATCTCGCTCCACGCGTTACTCACTGCCGATGGCTATTGATGCTTCGCGCTCAATATAGCCACCGAGCCCATCGGGTACAATTTCTACCAGATGAATCTTTGTTTCTGTTATTTTTTTAATACGTCCTTCATTTTTCCCCATGTAGTTATCCAGCTGGACACGATGGACTACATTCTGAGGATCTTTAATAAGCCCCCAGGTGTTCTTGTTTTGTTCCAGAGTACCAACCATGGATAAGGCATCAAGAGGGAAAGATTCGAGATACTGTTTAGGCCTGTTGTTTTCCGGTTGCAATGAATTGTTCGCAATCCCCGGGTCTTCAGTGATGTTTACAGCCGCCACAAACGGATCTCGTAAATCACTGGCGGAATAGGCGAAATTCAGATAAGGCTTGAATTGAGGTATCGGGCGTACACTGCCTACACTCGAGGCTTTGGTTTGCGCGATGAACTCGTTTAAGTCGCTCACCTCTTTGCTGCAACCGGTCGCCAGCAGAGCCAGCATTGGTAAGGCAAGAATGTTACGTGCTAGGTTTTTTGATTTTGTCTTCATCATTGTTCCTGGGCAGACTCATCAAGATACTGGTAAGTAATCGCAGTAATGTCCATTATCAGTTTGGAGCCGCCTTCTTTCTGAGCGGGCAGAATAGCAATGTCTTGCAGCGTGACAATGCGTGGTAATGCAGCGACACCGCTTACAAAGTCGGCAAATTCGTGATAGCGACCTGTTACTTTCAGTTTGATCGGATATTCTGCATAGAACTCTTTGGGGCGGAGCCCTTCGGGTTTGAAATATTCAATTTCTAGACCGCTTGAAATACC
Organism: Gammaproteobacteria bacterium; assembly: GCA_027858635.1. Lineage (GTDB taxonomy): Bacteria > Pseudomonadota > Gammaproteobacteria > SZUA-229 > SZUA-229 > LH-M37. Next base: position 7,935 of record JAQICG010000267.1, read on the forward strand.
GGTTTGCGATATATCTGTCAGCAGGGTTTCGATTTCGGTGCTATTGGGTAGCTGGCGCAGTAAAGCGCCAAAGGTTGAGCGCATCTCTTCAAGTTGCTGTTTATAAGCTTCCAGATTAACTGCCGTGCTGTTCTTTTCAACAAAAGTATTTCTTAAGGTGATCTCTTCAGCTTTGGCTTTTTTAAGTTCATCTAACTGCTTGGTGGTATCAAGAAAATAACCGGCAGCAGCAGCGGCAATGCAGACAACAACAATCAGGGCCGCTTTGACGGGCGCGGGTGCCGTGCCGATTTTCTTGATGTCGTTGATATCAATATCGTTAAGATCTATTTCAGAGAGATTCATTAGCTACCTTCTCCTTCTTCGCTGTTAGGCGTAGATTGAGAGGTGGTCAATACAAAATTGCTGCTCCTCATTGTGCCCTTTTTGGTTTCAATAACGGTTAATCGAGGGGTAGCCATCCAGTCAGAAGAATCAATGTTTCTCATATAGGCGGATACCCGGCCATTGGATTCAGCGATGCCGTTAATGGTCAGCTCTTTGCCGTTCTGCTTGATACTGGTGAGGAAAATCCCTTCGGGGACAGTCCTGACAATTTCATCAAATAGATGAACAATTTGCGGGCGTTGCTGTTGTAGTGACTGAATGACTTCCATACGAGACAGCAGCTCCTGTTTGGTCGCCTCCAGTGCCTTGATTTCTTTCAGGGCAAGATCAAGTTTGGAAATTTCTTTAGTGAGTATATTGTTACGAAATTGCTGATGATCAATTTGATTGGCGATATTGAGGTGGACAGCAGCAACGAGAGTCGCTGTCATGAAGATGCACATGCTCAGGAGAGAGACAAATTGCCGAGTTTTTTCCGCACGCTGTTCTTCGCGCCAGGGTAAAAGGTTAATTTTTGCCATTAATTAAAGCTCCTCATAGCCAGGCCGCAGGCAATCATTAATGACGGCGCATCATTGCTTAACGATTGCGGGTTTACTTTCGATGACAGCGACATATTGGCAAATGGATTGGCGATGACTGTGCGTGTTTCCAGCTGACTTTCTATTAACTCATCAATGCCCGGTATGGCAGCACAGCCACCCGCCAGAGCAATCAGGCTGACATTGTTATGCTGTCCGGAAGTGTAGAAAAATTGCAGAAAACGTCCGACTTGCTGTGCAATGGTGGCTTTGAAAGGCTCCAGTACTTCAGGAATGTAGTTGTCGGGCAGACCGCCTACTTTTTTTAGTCGCCCGGCTTCTTCATAAGAGAGGCCGTAGCGACGCATAATCTCTTCGGTAAGCTGTTTGCCGCCAAAACTCTGTTCACGGGTATAAATCAGGCTGCCATTTTCGATTACGTTCAGGCTGGTCATGGTGGCGCCTATATCAATGACGGCAATAATCTGGTTGTCTTCACCGTCTTCCATCTGCCGGGCAATCAATGAGGAGGATTGCTCGATGGTGTAAGCCTCAACATCAACAATTTTGGCTTTCAGGCCGGCGAGTTCCAGCGCGGTGGTGCGGGCCTCAATGATTTCACTGCGAGAGGCCGCCAGCAGTACGTCTATAGTTTCAGGGTTGCCTTCGGTAGGACCGATCACTTCGAAATCGAGATTGATTTCTTCCAGAGGATAGGGGATATACTGGTCAGCTTCCATCTGAATCTGAGCTTCAAGCTCGCTGTCATTATCGATCAGGTTGGCGGGCATGGTAATGATTTTGGTGATGACTGCCGAGCCCGCAACCGCCACTGCTGCATTTTTGAGTTTGGAGCCGCTTTTTTTAAGCGCTTTATGGATGCAT
>JAQICG010000176.1 GCA_027858635.1 Gammaproteobacteria bacterium
TCCGCAGCCAATTCATCCTGAGTCCGACAACCTCCTAACGGCCTCTTTTTCGATTTCCTGCCCGGCAATAACGAAAGAACCCGGCTACAAAATACTCAGATCACAACGCCTGTTAGCAAAACCCCTGTAGAATCCCGTTTTACAGGGGTTTTTTTATGGCCAACGCTTTTTATCTCATGGGTTATTATGAATTCACATCGGTTGCTCTATTTGCACGGCTTTAACAGTTCGCCCCAATCGTCCAAAGCTCAGGTCCTGCGCGCCTACATGGATGAACGCGGCATGAGCGATCAGCTGGTGATCCCTGCACTCCCGCCAGTGCCCGCCGAAGCTATGAGCCAGCTGATCAGCTGGTTCGAGGCGAATCAAAAAGAGGCAACAATTGCGGTCGCCGGAAGTTCGCTGGGCGGCTTTTATGCCACCCATCTGGCAGAACGATTTGGCTGTAAGGCGGTGCTGATCAACCCTGCGGTGCGACCGCACGAGCTGCTGAAAAAATATCTGGGCAATAACACCAATTACTACACTGACGAGAGCTGGGTGCTCGATGAAAGCCACATCGAACAGTTCCGCGCGCTGGATGTAGCCTCGATTACGCATCCCGAACGGTATCTGTTGCTGCTGCAAACGGGCGATGAAACCCTGGATTACCGTCAGGCGCAGGAAAAGTATCAGGGTTGTCAGCTGGTTCTGGAAGAGGGCGGAGACCACTCCTTTGCCGGATTCGAAAACCATATTGCACAGATTCTACAATTCTGCGGTATCGATGAATGAGCGGTGTGCCGATTTTGTTTGCAGCCGATAAATGCTTAAATGTACATACACACTATTAAAAAGGTAGTTATTTAATGTCACTCGGCCCCGTCATGATGGATCTGCTCGGTACACAGATCAGCGCTACCGAACGAGAATTGCTGCTCCACCCGCAAACCGGGGGGGTAATTCTGTTCACGCGCAATTTTGAATCCATTGAGCAGATCACTTCACTGGTGCAGGAGATCCATACCCTGCGCACCCCGCATCTGCTCATTGCGACTGATCATGAAGGCGGAAGGGTACAGCGCTTCCATGAGGGCTTTACCAGGCTTCCCCCCGCCAGTGTATTCGGCGAAATATACAAGCACGATCAGAACCGGGCGCGTGAGTATGCCGAGCTGACCGGCTGGCTGATGGCCGCAGAGCTGCGCGCCATCAATGTCGATTTCAGTTTTGCGCCGGTGCTCGATCTGGCGCACGGGGTCAGCGGGGTAATCGGTGATCGTGCCTTTCATTCCAAACCGGAAATTGCCGCGACGCTGGCGTACGCCTTTATGCACGGCATGTCACTGGCGGGCATGTCCGCGGTGGGTAAGCATTTCCCCGGTCACGGCGGCGTGGCCGAAGATTCGCATCTGGCTTTGCCGGTCGATCATCGGGACATGGCTACGCTGCTGCGCAGCGACGTGATCGCATTCGAAAAGATGATTCGCAATAACCTGCCGGCGATCATGCCCGCGCACGTGATTTATGATCAGGTTGATGATAAGCCGGCCGGTTACTCGTCCATCTGGCTGCAACAGATATTGCGTGACCGGCTTAAATTTCCGGGCGTCATCTTCAGCGATGATCTGAGCATGGAAGCCGCGGGCATCGGCGGCAGTTACAGCGAGCGTGCTTTGCTGGCACTGGATGCCGGTTGCGACATGGTGCTGGTGTGCAACCATCCTGATGGCGTCGCTGAAGTGGTCGAAGCATTAGCCGGCTACACCAACCCGACCTCACAATTACGCCTGACCCGCATGCACGGAAAAAATGAGATAAACCGGGAAGCGCTATTCGCCAGCGCCAAATGGCAGAAGGTGAATAAAATGATTGAGGAACTGGACGACTCCCCGTGGATGGAGCTGGATGTTTAATTTACACAGGTATGACTATGAGCATTAAAGAATACTCCAATCAATGGCTTGGATTTTTACAAAATAATGACTGGGTCATTCAGGTCTTCATTATTGTTTTTGTTACCCTGACCTTAAGTTTTCTGGCGCGGCGTGCACTCAATAAGCTCGAACTCAAACTGAAAGAATCCAGCAGCCACTGGGATGATCTGTTTCCCCGGGCGCTGCAAAAACCGCTCGCCTGGATGATCTGGTTGCTGGGTCTGACCTTTGCCGCAGACATCGTCTTTGAGCAGAGCGGGGCGAGTATTTTTCAGGCTGTGGCACCGATCCGCGATATCGGTGTCATTGTTATCCTGACCATCATTTTGTTAAATTTGGTATCCGGCGCTCAGGAAATCCTCACTGCCGCCACCAAAGAGGGCAAGGAAAAAAATTATGATGCCCATACCGTAGATGCGATTTCAAAGTTAATCCGCATGTCCATCATGATCACCAGTGGCCTGGTGATACTACAAACCCTGGGTTACAGCATTTCCGGGGTGCTGGCA
>JAQICG010000269.1 GCA_027858635.1 Gammaproteobacteria bacterium
CAGCCATTACGGTAAGGCAATGAAAACATGAACAGGTGCTGCTGCCTCTGGTTTCAGATAACCGAATCATCAGCGACATACCGTTAAACCCGATCCAGACAACAGTCAAACAACGGAGAAACATCATGAGTGACACAAAGGCCTATGAAGAAAAACAGCGCGCCAAACTTGCCGAATGGCGGGCGGAAATCGATAAATTAAAGGCGAAAGCCAATCAGGCCAGTGCCGCGATGAAGATCGAGTACGAGCGTAGAATTGTCGATCTTCAGGAGAAAGTGGTGACTGCCGAAGCAAAACTCGACGTGCTGCGCACTGCCAGTGAAGATGCCTGGGATGATATAAAACAGGGGCTCGAATCGGCGATCCATGATGTCGGTGAAGGCTTCAAAGCAGCAGCATCGAAGTTCAAGCATTAACCCGAATAATGCCTGTTCAGGAATGCTATTTCCATTTACTAATCAGTTAATAACTGATTAAGCGTCAACGCCGGCAATCTTATGCAACCATGACATAACGAAAAAATAATCTAAAGGAGATTACCATGAGCAAATGCCCCTACATGACTACAGCCGCCGGCACGCCGGGTGCCGACAATCAGAATTCCCAGACTGCCGGTCCACGCGGCCCGGTGCTGATGCAGGATTATCAGCTGCTGTAAAAAATGGCGCACTTCAACCGCGAACGCGTGCCGTAGCGGGTAGTGCATGCCAAAGGCGCCGGCGCTTACGGCACCTTCACGGTGACGGGGGATATTTCCAAATACACCCGCACTCAACTGTTTTCTAAAGTCGGCAACAGCTGTGAAATGTTCGCCCGCTTCTCCACCGTTGCGGGCGAAATGGGCTCGGCGGATACCGCCCGCGACCCGCGCGGTTTTGCCCTGAAGTTTTATACCGATGAAGGCAACTGGGATATGGTAGGCAACAATACTCCGGTATTTTTCGTGCGCGATCCATTGAAGTTTTCCGATTTCATCCATTCGCAAAAACGCGACCCCGCCACCGGTCTGCGCGACAACACCATGCAGTGGGATTTCTGGAGCCTGTCACCGGAATCACTGCATCAGGTGACCACGCTGTTTTCCGATCGTGGCATTCCCGCAAGCTATCGCCACATGAATGGCTATTCCAGCCACACCTACAGTCTGTGGAACAATGAAGGCGAGCGCTACTGGATAAAATGGCACATCAAAACATTGCAGGGCATTCAAACGCTCACCAATGGCGAAGCTGCTGACATCGCCGGTGGGGATCTGGATTACCACCGGCGTGATCTGCACACCGCTATCGAACTCGGCGAGTTTCCCCGCTGGCAGGTGCAGATTCAGATCATGCCCGAACACGAAGCCGAGAGCTATCATATACATCCCTTCGACCTTACCAAAGTATGGCCTCACGACGATTATCCGCCGATAGAAGTGGGCATTATCGAGCTGAATCGCAATCCGAAAAATTACTTCGCCGAAGTCGAGCAGGCCGCGTTCGAGCCCGGCAACATGCCACCCGGCATGAGCGCGTCACCGGACAAGATGCTACAGGCGCGCCTGCTTTCCTATCCGGATGCACACCGCTATCGCATCGGCATTAACTATGCCGCCCTCGACGTCAACAAACCGCGTTGCCCGGTAAACACCTCTCACCGCGATGGTCAGACTCGCTTCGACGGTAACGCCGATGGTGCGGTCAATTACGAACCCAACAGTTTCGGCGGGCCGGAGGAATCACCCGGTGTGAAAGAGCCTCCCCTGAAAATCAGCGGCGATGCCGACCGTTACAGCCATCGCGACGGCAACGAGGATTACAGTCAGGCCGGTGCACTGTATCGCCTGATGAACGACGACCAGAAAGCACAGCTCATCGGCAATCTGGTGGGTGCGCTGCAAGAGGTGCCACACGTCATCCAGGTTCGCCAGACCCGTTATTTTTATCAGGCCGACCCGGCATACGGCGAGGGCGTAGCGGAAGGTTTGGGCCTCAAATTAGATGATATTCGCCAGAGTGGTGACTGATGAATATTATGGGTTGTTAAATAACCAATAATATCTTCTGTATAACCGATTTGTGAGCAAGTGCGGCACGACTGTTGCCAGCTTCGAGGAGAGTGTGCCTGTGCCTGAAAAAATCCACAGGTGCAGTTACAACG
>JAQICG010000328.1 GCA_027858635.1 Gammaproteobacteria bacterium
GCTCAGTTCAGTCTTGTTGAGTTTCTTGTTCAGCTGCTCGATAATCAGCAGGTTGGCTGCGGTGACTTCAATGTCCAGAGTATTACGGCGATAGCTGATGGACTGAACGGCGATCGATTGTTCGCTCGACAGGGCGTCGCCGGCAGCGGCGAGCAGGCTGATCAGGCTGGCATCTGAGCCGGTATTACCCAGTCCTTTTAATTCATCGAGCTTCTGCTCCATTTGCACCCGGGCATTAACGATGCGCTGACTCTGCGGAAATGTTTTTCTGTACAGGTTCTCAATTTCTACTTGCAGCTTTTCATTGCTGCCCTGAAATTCATAATATTGTACGCCGGTAATGGCCAGGTACAGGCCCAGCCATACCGCCGCCAGCGCAGCCGGCAGGCGCCAGCGCAGCCGGTTCTGGTTGACCTTGGGTTTTGGCTTGTAGGTATTCTGCAGCAGGTTAAGCGAAAGCGCCTGTCGGTATTGGCCGCAATAAATCACCAGCGGATGCGTGTTGTAACTCACCTTGACCAGTTCGAGCTGTTCCGGGATCACCGCCTGAATGCTGTCTGTTTCGGAAGCGTCACCGTCCGGGGTGAACAAAATGAGTTTTTCAGGCGGCTGGCGAGTGGCTTTTTTCAGTTCCGCCTTGAGCAGCAGGGCCAGCATGTCGCGGTCAAATTCACCGGCGTCAAACTGATCAAACTGCACCTTGGCGCGATCATCGTCTAACAGAATCGCCCACTGTGTCGGATTCGCGGTGAGGCAGAGCGTGTCGGGAATCACCGCCATCGGCGCGATGCCGGATTGCTCCAGCTGCTTGAGGATACGCCCAAATATATCGTGCCTGATGGCCAGCACCGGGGTGGCGCCGTTGCTGGCGGTTCTGCCGGTGACAAAATGCAAGTCTTCAATGTCGTCGGCGATTTTTTCTTCGAGGGCGAAAGGCGCTGCGCGCAGCAGTTTTTGCGGATTCCGGATAGGCAGCTTGACCGCATCAATGTGTATGGCGGTACTGTCGAGCAGAATAACGGTGTTGTGTTTTTCCGCAACGAGGGCGGCTTCATCCAGCGAACCGTGTGCCAGCATGGTGCTGAGTTCGCCGGCAGTATTCACCAGCGCCCATGCGGCTGCGTCGGGATGTTCGGGATTAAAATGGATGAGCAGTGTGTCGGCCACTTAATAAGCCCCCTGTGAACGTGCAATCACCTGCGTGTCGCCGTTATTTTCGCGCTGAATAATGCTGTACATCAGGGTTCTGGCCCGACCAATTCGGGCTTCGCTCTCCAGCAGAAAATAATCGCTGCTGACAGAAAGTCCGGCGGTATCAGTGATGACCGTAGAAAGATTGTAGTCGCTCAGAAATTCTTGCATTGTCTGGGAAGGATTGGTCTGCCTTTGAACGATAATGTCTGTAACCATCGCAGTGCTAATATTGGCTGCCAGCGATTCTAGCACTTCTGCCGGCGCTGTGTTGACGTTGATATCCGCGGGCGGGCCAAAGGCACACAGCTGGTTTTCGCTTTGCTGCATGGTCTCGCCATCGGTAAAACCTTTGATCAGGCGTAACTCGCTCAGGCTCTGCAACGGTTGGCCGGCACTGCGGTAAGGCCGCTCCTGATTGAGGTAGTAGCCATCTTCCGCGCCATCGGGCAGAGTGGTGTCTGGATTGGCATCAATCCAGTCGATGATGGCCTGTGACAGATCCATGCCTGGCGGGCTGGGGAGGTGTTGCATCAGGCGGTTGAAGCGTTGCTGGGCAAGGGCGTTCGGCTGCTCGTTGTAATACAGCGAATTCAGATTGAAGCAGCCCTGCAGGTCGCTTAGCCTGCCCAGAACGCTGCCGCCTTCGACCGGAAAGGGGGGCAGCTCCATAGCCCAGTCTTCATCCAGAGAATCATAATTATTGTCCAGGCGGTCCTCTTTTAGAGTGCGGCGGGCATAGTATTCCGCATGTTTCAGGTAGAGCAGGGCCTGGTCACTGGCGATGACATTGCCGGTGCGGCGGATGTCCAGCTGCAGGCGGGTGCTCAGCTCAACGCTGATCACGGTAGCCAGAGCGACAATCAGCAGCGCCGTGATCAGCGCCACGCCTTTCTGTGCAGCGGGCAAGAACATCAGCCGCCCACCTGATAAAGCCGGCTGATTTCACCCCAGTTTTCCAGCTCCAGGGTGAACTCGATGGCGCTGAGTCGGGATGGATTATCCCCGGCCTGTTGAGCATTGAGCGGCGGCCATGTTGAATGCCACTCTCCGGCACCATCACGGTAACGCAACTCCACCGCCGTCACCTGCTCAAGCAAAATGCTTTCATAAGGCACCATGCCCGGTGCCCGGTCGAGCTGGGGCCAGAACAGGCGCAGCAGTTTTCCGTCCTCGTGCTGATAGGCGACCCGTAACAGATGGCTGCGCTGCAATTTGGCCGGATTGCGTCTGCCATTGCGGGTGAACTCGAGCAGGTAATCAATGCTGTTGCCGGCGGCAAAAAAAGGCTGAGTGTTGCCGTATTCATCGCGAATGTCACGTTCGATCACCTGAGTGAGATCCCGGCTGATGCTTAGCACCGCACGTTGAATCGACTGTAAGCGTTGCAGCTCCAGTTTTGAGTGACTGCTGTTCTGAATGATCTGACTGAGGCCGCCGTAGGCCATCACTGACATGACCGAGAACACAGCGATGGCGATCATCAGTTCAATCAGGGTGAAGCCCCGGCAAGAAAAACGTTTAGCCTGTAGAGAATGAGTTGAGCGCAGTTGCATTTTTATCTGTTCACATAGCCTATTAAACGGGTCAGGTTCTGTTTGTGGTTTTTGTCGGCAAACACCTCAAGTTCAACGCCGCGGGCATTGTCGTCCTGGGTCTCTTTCACCGTGCGCAGCCAGAACCATTCGGCACCGGCCATCTCTGAGCTGCCTTTGCTTTCACCCAGCGCCGGCCACTCCTCCTCCAGTTGCAGCTGGGTCATCTCATTCATGGCCACCCAGTGGGCCAGGGTTTTCTGTTTGAGGTAGCCGGTCTGGTAGGCCTGATTGCCCGAAGCGCTCATCAGCGCGCCCAGTGAAATAGCGATAATGGTGAGCGCGATCAGCACCTCGATCAGCGTGAAGCCGCCGTTACGGAGTCGGATAAAAGTGTGAGGGCGGCGTTTAAAAATCACTCTGCGTCGCTTCGTGTTTGCCGTCGATGCTGCCGCTGACCTGATAACTGGTGGCGATGCCGCGAATGCTGAAGTAGGCGGTAAATTCAGGCGTAATCTCTTCGCTGGAGAGCAGGAAGACCTGGGGCTTGAGTTCCTCCTCTGCGCGCTCATCGTCATTCTGTTCAGAGGGTTCCCCAATGACGACATCCAGTTGCTCGATGGCCAGTTCGATCTCCATCTCATTGGGCAGCTGGCGTTCGCGCAGCAGGCGGTCGCCACTGACAGCGCGCCACTCCTCGTCTTCGTAGCTCAAAAAGCGGTAGCTGTGGCGTTTGAATTCAAGCCCGGATTCGGTATTTTTCAGCACCGCCTCTTCCAGCGCCAGCTGTATCAGGCGATCGAGTCGACGCGCCTCTTCCGCCATTGACTCTTCGGGGGAATGACCGCGAATGGTGAAAGAGACGAAGGTGAAAAGGATCGAAACAATGACCAGAACAATCATCAGTTCGAGCAGGGTGAATCCATTTACCCTGCTCGAACCTTCATTGTAAACACGTGAATTGAGCTTTGGGTTATTCAATTTCCCAGGAACCGATATCGGCAGAGACGCCTTCACCGCCCGGTGCACCATCGGCGCCCAGTGAATAAATATCGAGCTCACCGTGCTGCCCCGGACTCAGGTACAGGTAATCATTGCCCCAGGGATCTTTGTTCAGCTTCTTGATGTAACCGCCGGCTTTCCAGTTGGCCGGTTCAGGGTTGCCGCTGGGCTGGCTGACCAGTGCTTCCAGCCCCTGATCGGTGGTGGGGTAGAAATAGTTATCCAGGCGGTAAACATCCAGCGCGCTTCCCAGCGCGGAGATATCGTGTTTGGCCTTGGCGACACGCGCCTTATCCGGGTTATCCATGATTTTAGGAACGACAACCCCGGCCAGAATGCCAAGGATGACAATCACCACCATCAGTTCGATCAGGGTAAAACCCTGCTGGTATGATTTGAGAATATTGATTCGTGATTTCAAACTTTTGACTCCTGATAAATAATATTTTTGCCACTTGTAACGCAACCCGTTAGAGTTCGTCCAGCTTTTTAAGTTCATGTCTGTAAATGTGGGAATGATAGCAAATGCGTCTCGAACTGCCTATGCAAAACCGTCTTTCTATGCACTGGAACCATGGCTTGTGGCTACTGGTGTTGCTGCTCAGCGCCTATTTGCAGGCCAGTGGCCAGGTGCCTGACTGGCGTTATGATCTACAGCTGATCAAGGAGGGCCGCTACTGGCTACTGCTGAGCGGCAATATAGTACATCTGAACTGGGCACACTGGGGGTTAAATATGGCCGGTCTGGGGATCGTAGCCTTTTTTTTCAGCAGTTACGGCGCTGTGTTTCACTGGCTGCTGGTGATGCTGGTCTCGGCAATGTTTGTCGGCGTCGGCCTGTACTGGTTTAATCCGCAGGTCAGTACCTATGTCGGTCTGTCCGGTGTCCTGCACGGGCTGTTCATTTACGGCGCGGTGCGTGAAATACGTTTCTATCCCGCCAGTGGTTATGCGCTCATGGCTCTGCTGGCGGGCAAACTGTTCTGGGAGCTCATGTACGGCGCACTGCCGGGTTCGGAGGAGCTTACCGCAGGTCGCGTGGTCACCGATGCGCATCTGTATGGCGCCATAGGCGGGGGGGTTTCCGCGCTGCTGCTGGGATTATTTCACCAGCTGGTTCAGGTCAAAAATGGGCTGCAGAATGCCGAGCACAATCAGTAACACCAGCAGCCCCATGACGCTGATAATCAGCGGCTCCATGATGCCGACGATGAAGGCGATGAGGGTGACCTGTTCACGCTCCAGCTGAGTGGAGGCGCGGTGCAGCATCTCATCCAGCTTGCCGCTGTTTTCACCGCTGGCAA
>JAQICG010000138.1 GCA_027858635.1 Gammaproteobacteria bacterium
TATTACATCCGCTGCATGTGGTTAAGGGTACGCAACTGGCGAACGAATGGCGGCGCGGTGAATACCAGCCGTTAAAACTGAATGACTATGTGAGAGTTGCCGCCGATTTAATTCAGCAGACACCGCCTGATATAATTTATCATCGCCTGACTGCCACCGCGTCTGAAAGTATTCTGCTGGCGCCCGGCTGGTGTTCAAAAAAATGGCTGCCACTGAACCTGATTGCACAGGAGCTCGAAGCCCGGCAACATTATTACCCTGCACAGGTGACGCGCTTAAATGAAATTAATCAACATCCATATACAAGCCTCGCCGGATAACAGCAATGACTGATTCAAATAAGAAGATGGAACTGGTCTGCCCTGCCGGTAATTTACCCTCGTTAAAAATTGCCGTAAACAACGGTGCCGATGCGGTTTATATCGGTTTCAAGGATGACACCAATGCCCGTCATTTTGCCGGTCTCAACTTCAATGACCAGCGCGCCCGCGATGGTATTGCTTACGCGCATCAACGTGGTAGTAAAGTATTCGTTGCCATCAACACCTATCCCCAGCCATCCGGCTGGCAGCGCTGGCAAGATGCGGTTGATCATGCCGCGCAGCTCGGTGTCGATGCGCTGATACTGGCCGACATCGGCATCATGGATTATGCCGCCGAACGCTGGCCCGATCTGCGCCTGCATCTGTCCGTACAGGGGTCGGCGACCAGTCAGGAATCGATCGAGTTCTATCATAGAAGCTTCGGCATTCAACGCGCGGTCGTGCCACGCGTACTCTCACTCAAACAAATTAAAAGCGTCTGCGAAAACAGCCCGGTACCGATTGAGGTGTTTGGCTTTGGTAGCTTATGCGTCATGGTCGAAGGCCGCTGCCTGCTGTCTTCGTATGTTACCGGCCAGTCACCCAACACCTTCGGTGCCTGCTCACCGGCCAGCGCAGTGCAATGGAAAGAGACGGATGCCGGCCTTGAAACGCGCCTCAATAACGTGCTGATCGACTGCCATACCAAAGACGAATCGGCCGGTTATCCGACACTGTGCAAGGGTCGCTTCAAGGTCAACAATAACACCTACCATGCGATGGAAGAACCGACCAGCCTGAACACCATGGCACTGCTACCCGAACTGCAACAGGCCGGTGTTGCGGCGATAAAAATTGAAGGCCGCCAGCGTAGCCCGGCTTACATCGAACAGGTCAGCAAAGTCTGGCGCGCAGCACTCGACGCCTGTCATCGCGACCCCGAAAACTACCAGCCACAGGCAACCTGGCTGGAAGCACTGGAACAGGTATCTGAAGGTTCACAGACTACACTTGGCGCCTATCACCGCCCGTGGCAGTAAAAACATGAGCGCATCTACACCTAAGTTATCACTCGGCCCGATCCTGTATTACTGGGACAGAGACAGCGTCTATGAATTTTACCGGCAGATTGCACAGACTCCCGTAGACATCGTTTATCTGGGAGAAACCGTCTGCTCAAAACGGCGGCTGCTGCGTGACCAGGACTGGTTAGAGATTGCGGCACAACTTGAGCACGCGGGCAAGCAGGTGGTGCTGTCAACACTGACCCTGATTGAAGCGAATTCCGAACTCAGCAAACTGAAAAACATCTGTAATAATGAGCAATATATGATCGAAGCCAATGACATGGCAGCGGTCAATTTATTATCCGGCAAGCCGGGTTTTGTAACCGGCCCGGCGATCAATATTTACAACTCACGAACATTGCAACTGCTGGCCAGTCAGGGGCTGCGGCGCTGGGTTTTCCCCGTTGAGCTGTCGCGTGACACCCTGGCCGATATGCAGCAGCAGCGCCCTGAAGGCATCGAAACCGAAGTGTTTGTTTATGGCCGATTACCGCTGGCTTTTTCCGCACGCTGTTTCACCGCGCGTCATCATAACCTGCAAAAAGATGACTGCCAGCTGCGCTGCATTGAAGATGCCGATGGCATGCTGATGTCAACGCGTGAAGAAGCGCCTTTTCTGGTGATCAACGGAATCCAAACGCAATCGGCCAAAAGTTGCAATCTGATTAACGACATTGAAGACATGAAACAGCTGGGCGTCGATATCCTGCGCATCAGTCCGCAGGCAAAATCCACGGCAGAGATCATCAATATCTTTCATGCCTGTCTGCACGGGGAAAAATCGCTACAGGACGCTGCCGCTGAACTGGAAGCGCTGTCACCTACAGGTACCTGCAACGGTTATTGGCATGGCGGTGCAGGCATGGAATCAGTTGAACAACATTTAAAT
>JAQICG010000281.1 GCA_027858635.1 Gammaproteobacteria bacterium
AACCGAAATTGCCGGGCCGGGTTTTATCAATTTCTTTGTCAGCGCCGAGACCGCAAATAACGCCATAAAAATGATTCTGGCGCAGCAGGCGGATTACGGCCGCTCCAGCATCGGTGCCGGCAAGAAAATCCAGATTGAATTTGTCTCTGCCAATCCCACCGGCCCGCTGCACGTCGGTCATGGCCGGGGCGCGGCTTATGGCGCTTCAGTGGCGGCGTTGAAACGCGCGGCGGGTTTTGATGTCGACTGTGAATACTATGTCAACGACGCCGGTCGCCAGATGAATATTCTCGCCACCAGCATCTGGCTGCGCTACCTGCAGGAATCGGGCATTGATGTGCCGTTCCCCAGCAATGGCTACAAGAGTGAAGACTACATTTTTGATATCGCGCGTCAGCTCATCGCCGACCATGATGGCGCTTTTGTCTACCCGGTCGATACCGTCATGCAGGATATTCCGCCCGACGAACCAGCGGGCGGCGACAAGGAAAAGCACATCGACGCACTGATCGAGCGCGCGCAAAATCTGCTCGGTGAAGCCGAATACCTGATTGTCTTCAACGCCGGGCTGGACACCATTCTGGCCGACATCAAAGAGGATCTGGCCGAGTTCGGTGTGCACTATGACTACTGGTACTCGGAAAAATCACTGGCCGATCGCGGCCTGATCACCACCGCCGTCGAACAGCTACAGGCGGCGGGCTACATCTATACCGAGAAGGGCGCGCTCTGGTTCAAGTCTACCCACTTCGGCGATGGAAAAGATCGCGTGGTGATTCGTGACAACGGCCAGCCCACCTATTTCGCTTCCGACATCGCCTATCACATGGACAAGTTCCAGCGCGGCTACGAACGCGTGATTAATATCTGGGGCGCAGATCACCACGGTTATGTCGCGCGTGTGAAAGCGGCGATCAATGCTCTCGGTGAAGATGAGAACAAGCTGGACATTCTGCTGGTGCAGTTCGCCATTCTCTATCGCGGCGGCTCGCGTGTGCCCATGTCGACCCGCTCCGGCTCCTTCGTCACCCTGCGCGAGCTGCGCGAAGAGGTCGGCAACGATGCGGCGCGTTTTTTCTATGTCATGCGTCGCTGCGAACAGCACATGGATTTCGATCTGGATCTGGCCAAGTCGCAGAGCAACGAAAATCCGGTTTACTATATTCAGTATGCTCATGCCCGCGTGTGCAGCGTGCTGAATCAGCTCAAGGAAAAAAATCTGAGCTACGATGTCGAACAGGGCCACGCAAATCTGGCGCAGCTGACCGAATCGCACGAAACCGAGCTGATCACCAAACTGGGCATCTACCCGGATCTGCTCGAAAAAGCCGCGCTCAATGCCGAGCCGCATACGCTGGTGCATTACCTGCGCGAACTGGCGAACCTGTTTCACACCTACTACAACGCGCACCAGTTTATTGTGGAAGACGACGCCATGCGTAATGCCCGACTCAATCTTATTCACTCCACCCGCCAGGTCATCCTCAACGGCCTCGACCTGCTCGGCGTAAGCGCACCGGAATCGATGTAATGCCTACCGATTATAAAAACCGAAATCAGGATCACGCGAAAAAACCCATACCCGGTTATATCTGGATGGCTGCCGGTCTGGGCATCGGCCTGTTTGTGGCGCTGATCATTTACCTTGGCAAGCAGCCAGAAGTTGAATCTGACTTTGGTGCGGCCATCCAGAAAGAGTTGAAAAAAATACAACCGCGTGACGAAACCGCAGACGATGCACAGCCCGACGAGAAAGCGAACGAACGCCCGGAACCCAAATTCAACTTCTATACGATTTTGCCGGAGCTTGAATTATTAATTCCCGAATCAGAAACGCGCCCGCCCAAAAACCGGCAGCCTGAGAGTGAGCGCGCGACCGGAAGCCAGCCGCAAAGCCAGCCCGAAAGCAACAAACAGTATGTCTTGCAGGCCGGTTCGTTTCAAAATAAGGGTGACGCCGAAAAACTCAAAGCCAGTCTGGCCCTGCTCGGTTTTCAGGCCCACATTCAG
>JAQICG010000351.1 GCA_027858635.1 Gammaproteobacteria bacterium
GCCTTGCCGCGCATAGTATTGTTGCTCAGTACGAATTCAACATCCCTGAAGAAAATGGACTTCTCTTCTGTTGACAATAAACCCAGCTCCGCATTCAGTGCCATGTTTACGGTATCGACGTGCACATTGCCATCAATGCGAATGTCTTCAGTACTGGGATTATAGGAAGCGCTGTCTGCGGTGGCCCTAAGCTCGTGTTTTTCTATCACCACATTGCCTATAAAAGTGGCGTTACCCTCTCTGTCTGAACGGGTGCTGTCGGCGCTGATATTGATGCGCCCGATCTCGTCGGCACCAAACAGAGGCGGTGGCTGGTGAACAACAGATTCGTCAATGACCGGGCAGCTATTGCTGCCCTGTGAGAAAATGGCGCTGGAAAAAAACAGCAGGCCAAGGCCGCAGATAGCCCGGCTATAAAAAACCAGCGATGCGGATTTTTGAGGTGTGATCATAGCGGCAGCAAGGCGGCGCGGCGCTAAGAAACGAGCAGGAATTCAAGCAGCGCTTTTTGAGCGTGTAACCGGTTTTCAGCTTCGTCCCAGGCAACACTCTGCGGACCATCAATCACATCAGCGCTGACCTCTTCGCCACGATGTGCAGGCAGGCAATGCATAAACAGCGCATCCGATTTGGCGACCTGCATCAAATCAGTGTTGACCTGGTACGGCTTGAAATCGCGGATGCGACGCGCCTGTTCCTCTTCCTGCCCCATGCTGGCCCAGACATCAGTGACCACCAGATCCGAGTGCGCAGAGGCTTTATGCGGGTCTGAAATTAACTCAATATAATCAGACGTTTCAGCAATAAATTTCTGCTCAGGCTCGTAACCCTGCGGACAGGCGATGTTTAATTTGAAGTCCAGAAGTTTGGCGGCATGCATGTAGGAGTGACACATGTTATTACCATCCCCGATCCAGGTTACCGTCTTGCCCTGAATGTCACCACGATGCTCGACATAGGTCTGCATGTCAGCCAGTAACTGGCAGGGATGGACGTCATCGGTGAGGCCATTGATCACCGGCACCGAAGAGTATTTGGCAAATAGCTCGATTTTTTCATGCTCAAAAGTACGTACCATGATGCAGTCCACCATGCTGGACAATACCCGCGAGCTATCTTCAACCGGTTCGCCGCGCCCCAGTTGAGAGTCGCGGGCAGCCAGAAACAGCGCGTGACCACCAAACTGAGCCATGCCGGTTTCGAAAGAGACGCGTGTACGGGTGGATGATTTCTCAAACAGCATCGCCAGCACTTTATTATTCAGCGGCTCATAAATTTCACCCTTGCGCAGCATGGCTTTAAGCTCAATCGCACGTTGTAAAAGCGCTTTAAGCTCGCTACGGTCGAGATCGGTCAGGGTTAGAAAATGGCGCACTGTCATGACAACCTCAAGCGACTTTCTGTTGCAACCAGGTGGTGACCAGTTGCGTGATTTTTTTAACAATGATATCGGCCTGTTCGTGCGTCAGAATAAGCGGCGGCAGCAGGCGAATAATATGATCAGTCTGCACCGCGAGCAGTAAGCCCGCCTCCAGTGCCTGAGTAACCAGTTCAGTGCAGGGCTCTTCAAGCTCGATACCGAGCATCAGGCCTTTGCCGCGAATGTCACGAACGCCTTTTACGCCGGCCAGATTATGCTGGAAACTCTCCAGTAGATAGGTGCCGGTGACGGCGGCCCGGGCAACCAGCTTTTCGCTCTCCATGGTTTCAATCACCGCCAGTGCTGCGGCGCAGGCCAGAGGGTTGCCGCCAAATGTAGAACCATGACTGCCCGGCTTCATCACCGAGGCCGCCTGTTCAGTAGTGACGCAGGCTCCGACCGGCACACCGTTGCCCAGTGCTTTGGCCAGCGTAATTACATCGGGTTTGATTTTGTTGTGCTGGTACGCAAACCATTCACCGGTTCTGCCCATGCCGGTCTGAATCTCATCCAGCATCAGCAGCCAGTCATTTTTATCGCACAGCTCGCGCAACTTGTTCAGGTAATCGGCATCGGGGATCTGGATGCCGCTTTCGCCCTGAACAGGTTCCACCAGCACCGCGATTACATTGCTGTTATTCACGGCGATGGTCTCAAGCGACTGGATATCGTTGTAGGGCGCACGCACAAAACCCTGCACCAGCGGTTCGAAACCCGCCTGTACTTTGCGACTGCCGGTGGCGCTCAGCGTAGCCATGGTGCGACCGTGAAAGCTGTGCTCCATAACCACGATAGTGGGCACTGCAATATTTTTATTGTGTCCATAAAGCCGCGCCAGTTTTATCGCCGCCTCATTCGCTTCGGCGCCGGAGTTCGAAAAGAACACTCGGTCGAGGCCGGATAATGTGCATAACTTGTCAGCGAGTTTCTGCTGATTTTCAATCTGATAAAGATTAGAAGTATGCAGTAACTTGCCGGCCTGCTCGCAAATGGCCTGCGTTACCGCCGGGTGCGCATGGCCGAGACCGCAGACCGCAATGCCGGTCAGCGCGTCCAGGTACTCCTTGCCTTCGGTATCGACAAGCGTGGCACCCTTGCCATAGCTGAAAGTAACCGGCATCGATGCATAAGTGCCCATTATGTGTTCGTTAGTTGTCATGTTTAAAACCGTACAGATATGCTTAAAAAACCAAAAACGGTGGCCTTGGCCACCGCTAAACAACTGATTATACTAGATCGGGTTATATGTACAAGTACGTTTACCTGTCCCTATAAACAGAAAAGGCGAGCCATTTATGGCTCGCCTTTCGCTGCTAACGCCCGAAACTGACTAGAAAGTCAGGCCGTGACCATAGCCGATCATGCAAAGCAGCATAGGAATCGACAGCGCTGTGTTGGTGCGTGAAGCCAACAGTGCCACTTTCTTGGCCGAAGCGATAACCTCGGCGCTGTGCTCTTTGCCGTCAAGACCCAGAATTTTCTTCTGGTTGGGCCAGATCAGCGCCCATACGTTGAACAGCATAATAGTGCCCAGCCATGCGCCTATACCGATAACGGCAATTGAGCTGCCCTGGGTAATGCCGGAGAGCATAAACGCATCGAGAATGCCCTGCATGCCGCCGCCCAGCTGAGCCAGCGCGCTAAGGCCGGTCAGCCAGGTTACGGCAGCAGCCATGCGGAACCATAATAATGCCGAGGGAGCGACGTACTTGTTAATCGCCGCAGGACCAGGGCCGCCGCTGTCTTTCTCGGCCAGCGCCTTGCCTACACCAGGAACCTGTACACAGTTGAAGTAGTAGAGCAGGCCGATCCAGATTACGCCGGCCAGAACGTGCAGCCATACCACGATGCTCATGCCATTTATGCCGTTGCCCAGACCATAGGCCATGGCTATCGCAAGAATAAAACCAACGGCTAAGGTGCCTTTGATACTCAGTAAAGGATTCATATGTTTTCCTCGTATTATTATGAATTTATTGGGCACTAAAGATAGATTATATGAGTATGTAATGCAAATCTAAATCATAATAATAATCATTTGAGAATAAAAATAACGATATAAATCAGTTGTATCCAAATATCCACAAGGTTATTAGTTGAAATAAAGAGCGGATTCTTCAGTTTTCTTGCCAAGGCTGTCGGCTGTAATCTCTCCAGCAAAATATAAGAGCACCACCAATAATGTGATTATCCGATAATCAATAAGAGCAGCCTTAAATATCGTATTATCGGCGCAGGGATTTCAGTAGCCGCTATTCATCGTTGAAACAGCGAAAGTAGCAACAACAGCAAGAGCAAAAGCAAGAGCGATGCCACCGCCTGATTAAGGTGGCAAACTCATCGAGGTATAGTACAGTAGCAAACCGGTGAGGCATGACCCGCATCAATCGCATGCAGGTTTAGCAACAGCATAAAGAATTCATCATGAAAATTAATCGTAAGAAGTAATTACTATGTGTGGCATTTGCGGCGAACTAAAATTTGACAACACCAGCCCCGGGCAGGGGCGTATCGAGCGCATGAAAACAAAGCTGGCACAGCGCGGCCCGGATGGCGAAGGCGGCTATTTCGACGGCGCGATCGGCCTCGGCCATCGCCGTCTGGCCATCATCGACCTGTCAAGCAAGGCCGCCCAGCCGATGGTGGATGAGGCTGCTGGGCTGGCGTTGGTGTTCAACGGCACCATCTACAACTATCCCGAGCTGCGGCAGGAGTTGCAGGATAAAGGCCACCAGTTCAAATCCAGCGGCGACACCGAAGTAATTCTGCGCGCTTACGCCGAATGGGGCGAAGACTGCTTGCGACGTCTGCACGGCATGTTCGCTTTCGCCATCTGGGATGGCCGCAAACAAGAGCTGCTGCTGGCGCGCGACCGTGTCGGCATCAAACCGCTGTATTTCTCGCACACCGGCGAGCGCCTGCTGTTCGCCTCCAACACCCAGGCGCTGCTGCACGCCGATGACAACATTGATAAAGAGATCGACACCGTCGCCCTGCACAATCTGTTCAGCCTGCATGCGGTTGTTCCCGCACCGCACACCATATTAAAAGGTATCCGCAAGGTGAAACCGGCGCATTATATGGTGTTCAGGCAGGATGGCAGCGTTAAGGAAAAGCGTTACTGGACCCTCACTGCCAAACGCCCCGACAAGAAAATGACCGAACAGGACTGGATTTCAGCGGTGCGCGCCTCGCTGAAAACATCGGTGGAGCGCCGGGTCGAAATCGCCGACGTGCCGGTAGGGGTGCTGCTGTCCGGCGGCATCGACTCCAGCCTGCTGGTGGGGCTGCTGGCCGAAGCCGGGCAGAAAGACTTAAAAACCTTCTCCGTCGGCTTTGAAGATCAGCCCGAAGAAAAGGGCAATGAGTTCGAATACTCCGACGCCGTCGCCGAGCATTTCAACACCGAACATCACCGCTTTATGGTGCCCGACGATCAGGTGCTGCCAAGGCTTTCGGAAGCCTTCTCGCACATGGCTGAACCCATGTTCGCGCAGGATGCGGTGGCCTTTTATCTGCTCTCCGAAGTTGTCTCCAAAGAGGTGAAAGTGGTGCAAAGCGGGCAGGGCGCAGACGAGGTTTTCGGTGGCTATTTCTGGTATCCGCAAATGCACGAATCCAGCCTGGAAGGGGTGAAACGGTTTTCCGAACACTATTTCGACCGCGACCATGAAGAGTATCTGGAGACTGTTGACAGCCGTTTTCACTGCGAAGACGTCACCGCCAAAATGATGGCCGAGCTACTCGATGAAGTCGACGCCGATGAATACCTCGACCGCGTGCTGGCGGTGGA
The DNA here is from genome assembly GCA_027858635.1 of Gammaproteobacteria bacterium. GTDB lineage: Bacteria > Pseudomonadota > Gammaproteobacteria > SZUA-229 > SZUA-229 > LH-M37. The sequence continues at coordinate 5,214 of JAQICG010000351.1, forward strand.
TGTCACCACCTTAATCGTCGATGACCCGGTCAAACGCGTCGACAACATGACCATGGCCTGGGGGCTGGAAGCGCGCGTGCCGTTTCTCGATCAGGAGCTGATCGAGCTCGCCGCCAGTATGCCGCCGAAAATGAAACTACCCAACGGCGGCAAGCACGTGCTCAAGGAGATCTCGCGCGGCTTCCTGCCCGACAGCGTGGTCAATCGCAGCAAAGCCTACTTTCCCATGCCCGCGCTCAAATACGTGCGCGGAGAGTATCTGGATTTCATGAAAAAAATTCTATTCAGCGATGCGGCCAAAAAACGCCGTCTGTACAATCCCGCCTACGTGGAAAAACTGCTGAAAAATCCCGATGATTACTTAACCCGACTGCAAGGCAGTAAACTCTGGCACCTGGCGGCGCTGGAATTATGGCTGCAACAGAATATCGACTAGAAACAGGCAATTATTAATGGCACGACGCAACATGGTACTTCGTAATATTCTGCACAATCTGAAAAACGCCACAGTAAAACAAAAAATCGGGTTGCTGGTCGGCGCGGTGGTAGGCCTGGCAATAATCGTAAGCTTGATCCTGGTGTTAAGTTCGTCATCAACACCGCCGGACTTCGCGGCGATTGAAGATACTCAAGCCAGAAAAACCGCCTTTGTCGAATATCTAAGCCCCGCCATCAAAGAACTCAACCGCGAGCGGGCGGAAGAGCGACAGGTTCTGGAAGAACTCTACGCCGAATTGCAGGAAGGGGAGTCAGCAGGCTGGTGGCAACAGCGCAAACTGGCAGCCTGGGCGCAGCGTTACGATATCGAATTTATCCCGGAGCAGGAGGCTGCTGTCGCAGAAAAGCTGCTGCTGCATCTCGACGAAATCCCCGCCTCCATGGTGCTCGCCCAGGCCGCGCTTGAATCGGCATGGGGCACGTCGCGCTTTGCCAAAACCGGCAATAACTTCTTCGGCCAGTGGTGCTTCACCGAAGGCTGCGGCATGGTGCCCGGTGCCAGAACCGAAGGCGCAAGCCATGAGGTAAAAACATTCAGCAGTGTTAAAGAGGCATTAAAAGGCTATTTCCGTAACATCAACAGCCACCCCGTTTATGCGCAGGTTCGAGAAATTCGCGTCCGGGCACGCAAAGCGGGCCAGCCGCTTTCAGGACTGGCAATGGTGGCCGGGCTGGAAAAATATTCAGCGCGGGGACAGGCCTATATCGAAGAGCTGCGCGAGGTGATTCGCTATAACAATTTCGAATAACCGGTAGCGCTGCCACGCCTGCACCCGTTCAGCTCCGGTTCTAAAATCAGATTGGAGCAGGGCGAATCAGGGTTCAGGATACCAGCTGCCATCCGCTCGCTTGCGCATAAAAAATTCCGAGTACCAGTAAAAGCGCCCGCGCTGCCCCGAGGCCGCAGTACAGTTGATGCGCGAACGGCCCACCGGCAACACCTGCTCCGGGCGCGTGCTAACCGTATCGCCCTTCACCTGCGCATCAATACGACCTTGCCCGCTGGCAAAGCAGTTTACCTGCTGTGCCAGTTCCGGCGTATTCATGCGCAAAGTTAAAGCCG
>JAQICG010000400.1 GCA_027858635.1 Gammaproteobacteria bacterium
TATCAAACGTGATAATCTACGCATCTTAAATATTTATTCAGGAATTTATGTCCAGTAAAACCCCGATCAGTGTTCATTCTGATCTCGCAAAATCGTGACCCGTAAGCTCTATATCAAGACCTTCGGCTGCCAGATGAATGAGTACGACTCATCTCGAATGACCGATGTGCTTGGTGAATCCCATCAGCTCGAATTAACCGATAATCCAGAAGAGGCCGATGTGCTGCTGCTGAATACCTGCTCGATTCGAGAAGGTGCGCAGGAGAAGGTGTTCTCCCAGCTCGGGCGCTGGAAAAACTGGAAAAAAGACCGCCCCGATCTGGTGATCGGGGTCGGCGGTTGCGTGGCCAGTCAGGAAGGTGCGGCGATTCAGAAACGCGCACCGTATGTGGATGTGGTTTTTGGCCCGCAGACCATCCACCGTCTCCCCGAGATGATTACGCAGGTGCAGCAGCATCGGCGTCCCATGGTGGATATCAGTTTTCCGGAAATCGAAAAATTCGACAATTTGCCCGCGCCCCACGCTGAAGGCCCCAGCGCCTTTGTTTCGATTATCGAAGGTTGCAGCAAATACTGTAGCTTCTGTGTGGTGCCCTATACCCGCGGTGAAGAGGTCAGTCGCCCCTTTGATGATGTGCTGGCCGAAATTTCGGGTCTGGCGGAGCAGGGCGTGCGTGAAGTGAATCTGCTGGGGCAGAATGTCAACGCCTATCAGGGCGTGATGCACGATGGCGAAGAGGCCGATCTGGCGCTGCTGATACATTACGTCGCTGCCATCGAGGGTATCGACCGGATTCGTTTTACCACTTCGCACCCCATCGCCTTTTCCGATAGTCTGATTAAGGTCTACGGCGAAGTGCCCGAACTGGTCAATTTTCTGCATCTGCCGGTACAGAGCGGTTCCGACATTGTGTTGAATGCGATGAAGCGCGGCCACACCGCGCTGGAGTACAAACACATTATTCGCCGTCTGCGCGAGGTGCGTCCCGACATCGCGATTTGATCGGATTTCATCATCGGCTTTCCGGGAGAAAGTGATGCCGATTTTGCCGCCACATTAAAATTAATTGATGATATCGGTTTCGATCAGTCCTTCAGTTTCATCTATAGCGCGCGTCCGGGTACGCCCGCGGCCGACCTTTATGATGGTGTGCCGCTGACGACAAAAAAACACCGTCTGGCCATATTGCAGGATGTGATTAACCACAACGCCCATGCCATTAGCCAGTCGATGATGGGTACGGTGCAGCGCGTACTGGTTGAGAGTATTTCCAAGAAAAGTGATGAGCAGTTAGCGGGGCGAACAGAAAATAATCGCGTGGTTAATTTTTATGGCGACAAGAATTTGATTGGCAGCTTTGCGGATGTGCGCGTGATCGAAGTGCGAAGCAATTCCCTGCAAGGTGAGTTTGTCGCCCTGTCGGAAAGAGAGGCGAAAAAAAGACTCGCTTGAGTGAGTTTTTAAATTTTGATCTGCTGCCGGTGGACAATAAGCGCCTGGCTAATTTATGCGGGCAGTTCAACGAGCATCTGCAGCAGATGGAAGAATACTTTGATGTTGAGATTGATTGCAGCGGCAATCGCTTTCATATCAGTGGCGACGTCAATCGCTCCAAAGCGGCCATGCAACTCATCAAAAAACTTTACAGCGTGGCCGATGTCGAAGTGCTGGTTCCCGCCCTTATACAACTCTATTTAAATGAAACGGATGAAAACGCAGTGACCAAAGAAGTCGGTGACGACCTGCCGCAGTGGCAGGTAAAAACACGTAAGGGCCCCATTAAAGGCCGGGGCCAGCATCAGCAGGAATACCTCGACAAAATAAAAACCAATGATCTGGCTTTTGGCATCGGCCCGGCGGGAACGGGTAAAACTTATCTGGCGGTGGCCTGCGCGGTTGATGCCCTGGTCAACGATGAAGTGGATCGTCTGGTGCTGGTGCGTCCGGCGGTGGAAGCGGGCGAGCGCCTGGGCTTTCTGCCCGGCGATCTGTCGCAGAAAATCGACCCCTATCTGCGCCCCATGTACGACGCCCTGTATGAAATGCTGGGATCGGAAAAGGTCGCCAAACTGCTCGAGCGTAATGTTATTGAAATCGCCCCGCTGGCCTACATGCGTGGTCGAACTCTGAACGATGCCTTCATTCTTCTGGATGAAGCGCAGAATACCACCATCGACCAGATGAAAATGTTTCTGACACGCATTGGTTTTGGTTCCAAAGCGGTTGTCACCGGCGACATTACACAGGTCGATCTGCCGCGTGAAAAGGCCTCCGGTCTGCGCCATGCGATGCATCTGCTGGAAGACATCGAAGGCATCGGCATTACCCATTTTGATGCCCACGATGTAGTTCGCCATCCCCTGGTGAAAAAAATAGTCACCGCTTATGAACGTGAGGAGAGGTTCTAGCTGATGGCAGTAATTATCGAGCTGTCTATCTCTGACGAGGTCGATGCCGCAGCGATGCCTTCGGAGGAGAATTTTCAGCAGTGGGCACAATCCTGTTGTCCGGGTGAGGATGAAGCCGTGGTGAGTTTGCAGATTGTCAGCAGTGAGGAGATGCAGGAACTCAACAAAACCTATCGCGCTAAAGACAAGCCCACCAATGTGTTATCGTTCCCCATGGAATTGCCTGAAGAAGTAGGCATTAATATACTGGGCGACCTGGCTTTGTGCGCTGACGTGATTGAGGCCGAAGCGAAACAGCAGGGTAAGGAACCCGCTGCGCACTGGGCGCATATGGTCGTGCATGGCATGTTGCATCTGCAGGGGCATGACCATATCGAAGATGACGAAGCCGAAGACATGGAAGCCGGAGAAGTTGAAATAATGAAAACTCTTGGCTTTGAAAATCCTTATCAATAAATTTTAAATCACATTACCTTTTTATGAATAAGTCGAAAAAAAGTTCGTCCTGGATTACAAAAATAATCAAGCATTTAAGCACGGATAAAAATGAGCGCGCCACCTTGCTGGAGGAGATTCAGGAAGCGCATAAAAAAGGCGTCATTGATGCCGAGGCGCTGGCCATGATCGAAGGCGTGTTTCAGGTTTCTGAAATGCGCGTGCGTGACATCATGGTGCCGCGTGCACACATGGTGGTGCTGCACGATGACATGCCGGTGCAGGACATGCTGCCGCTGATCGCCAGTTCGGGGCATTCACGTTTTCCCGTGGTCGATGAAAATCTGGATGAAATTGTCGGCATCCTGCTGGCCAAGGATCTGTCGCGTTACAGCGACGAGAAAAGCCGTAGCGAATTCGAACTCAAGGACATCATGCGCCCGGCCGTTTTTGTGCCGGAAAGCAAAAGGCTGAATGTGCTGCTGAAAGATTTCAGAAGCAGTCGCAATCATATGGCGATTGTGATTGATGAATACGGTGGCGTCGCCGGACTGGTCACCATTGAAGATGTGCTCGAACAGATCGTTGGTGCGATCGATGATGAACACGATGACACCGAAGCATCCAATATCCAGCGCCACGGTTATCATCGTTACAGTGTGCGCGGCCTGACCCCTATCAGTGATTTTAATGAGTTCTTCGGCTCTGATTTTAATAATGATCAGTTCGACACCATTGCCGGTTTCGTTACCCATGAAATCGGTCATCTTCCCGAGCGCGGCGAAGAAGCCATAATCGGCAAGTTCCAGTTCAAGGTAATTAGCGCTAACTCCCGCCGCATCAATAATCTACAGGTGACGGTGCTGGCGAACTCGGAAACCCAGGAAGAGGGTGCTTTGGCTGGTTAAAAATACATCCGCAGATGAACGCGGATAAACGCAGGCAAAAATAAATACTTAGTCCGCGAAGGACGCAAAAAAACCATTTACATTATTTGTTTTTACTCTTTTCGCGTCCTTCGCGTTTTTCGCGGCTTTTAGGTTTTCTTTATCCATATTCATCGCCGGCCTAATTTTTTAACTCGTTTAGTTTTGTCACCATATAACAACAGGCTAATTGAAAACCGATATGATCAGTTCCCTGCGACTACAGCTTAGTAAGCGGCTTGCGATTTTTGCTCAGCAGGCGTGGTTTTTGTCGTTGCTGAGTCTGCTCGCCGGTGCGTTAACGGTTCTGGCCTTTGCGCCTTTTGATCAGGTCTGGATTATCTATCTGGCCATGGCTTTTCTGTTTTATCTCTGGTCGTTAGCCAGTGCCGGGAAAGCACTGCTTTATGGCTGGCTGTTTGGCGTGGGTATGCAGTGCGCCGGGGTGAGCTGGATTTATTTTAGCTTGCATTACCACGGCGGCAGTCCGCCGTTGTTTGCGGCGCTGCTGATCTTTTTTCTTTCCGTCTACTTGTCGATTTATACGGCCCTGGCCGGTTATGTTGTTAATCGGTTCTGTCAGTCAGGCACGGCGCTGAAACTGCTACTGTTGTACCCGTTAAGCTGGGCGCTGTTTGAGTGGTTGCAGGGCATCGTTTTAACCGGCTTCTCCTGGCTGCAACTCGGCTACACCCAGATTGATCTGCCGTTGTCGGGGTTCGCACCGCTCATCGGCAGCCATGGCGTAGGTCTGTTGCTGGCCATGAGTTCGGGCGCGCTGGTGCTTGTGCTGATCGATGCGAGCTGGCGGAAAAAAGCCCTGTTGCTGTTGGCGGTCATCTGGCTGAGCGGTTTTTTACTCAAGCAGGTAAGCTGGACCGAAGCCACGGGCGATGAAATTAATGTCGTAATCGTGCAGGGCAATATCCCGCAAAGCGTCAAATGGAAACCGGAGTCGAGATTACCCACTTTGCAGCGCTACCGGCAACTTTCCATGGGCCACGATGATGCCGACTTGATCATCTGGCCGGAAACCGCCGTGCCCGGTTATCAGCACAATATGAAAAGTTACCTTGATGATCTCAGCCGCCTCATGAAAACAACCGACACCGATCTGCTGGCCGGCGTTTTTATTAAAGATCAGGATAGCGGGCATTATTACAACAGCCTGGTTAATGTCCACGGCGGCGAGTACCGCAAGCGTCATCTGGTGCCGCTGGGCGAGTATGTGCCGCTGCGTTCGCTCATCGATTTCTTCAACCATTTTGTGCAGATACCGATGTCAGACATCGCTTCCGGCGCCTATGATCAGCCGCTGTTGCACGCCGCCGGCCAGCCCCTGGGGGTGAGCATCTGTTTTGAAGATGCTTTTGCCCGCGATGTGCGCAAAGATTTGCCCGAGGCCACGCTGCTGGTCAATGTCAGCAACGATGCCTGGTTTGATGGCTCCTTCGAGCCTTTCCAGCACCATGCGATTGCGCGGATGCGTGCGCTGGAAAGCGGGCGTTTCATGTTGCGCGCGACCAACACCGGCATCTCTTCCGTGATCGGGCCGAAGGGTGAGGAGATGGCGCTTTCACCCCAGTTTGAAACCTTCGTCCTGAAGGCGCGGGTGCAGCCCATGAAGGGCGCCACCCCCTATATTTTCTGGGGCGATCTGGTGCTGGTACTGGGCAGTCTGGCTGTACTCGGCGGCTTCGCCTTCAGGGCGCGCCGCCGGAGAGTCAGCGTTTAGCCGGTTTGGCGCGCTGGAACCGCTTGTTTTTACATTCAGGGCAGGGTTTGATTACACCGGTGGTGACAAAGGCCACCTGATGGCCGCACTCTGTGCAGATCAACGTGCCGGGGCCGGTGATCTCACCGCTGTGGTAGGTGTGGGGTTTCTGTGGCGGCGTCTGAAACTGCTCCAGTTCGAGACGGGTGCGATCGGCCACCGAGAGAAACATATCAATAATTCTTCGCTCGATGATTTCGATGTCCAGCTTCAGCCAGTCGCTGAACTCGGCACTGGATTCCATCATGTATTCAGCGGCATCATTAATGTCGCGCTTGATGTACTCGCCGATCTCATGCGCCTCGTCGGCCGTGACTTCGCCGAGATGAACAATCTTCTCTTTGGCGTCGTTCAGCGCTTTTTGCAGAGTAAGGTCGGAAGTGTCGGTGTTTTCAAAGGCTTCCCGAATAGTGCCCATCATCCGGTTATAGGTGTCGACCAGACGATTTGATGAATCATGTTTGTGAGATGTCATAATTTCCAGATTGATAAGTTAATGTTTAAGGCTTTATGGTTTCCTAACCTGCATCCCTTCGTGTATCCTTCTATTCCATATTTATAGACCATAACAGTTGGCAATGTCGGCACATCAGGCAAACATCTGACTAATATCAAGAGACACGATGCAGAAAGAATATCATCCTCAGGAAATCGAAACCAAAGTCCAGAAAATCTGGGAGACGCAGGGCACTTTTCGGGTCGTCGAAGAGGCCGACAAGGAGAAGTTTTATTGCCTGGCCATGTTTCCCTACCCCAGCGGTCGGCTGCACATGGGGCATGTGCGCAACTACTCCATTGGCGATGTGATTTCACGCTACCAGAAAATGCAGGGTAAAAATGTTCTGCAACCCATGGGCTGGGATGCTTTCGGCCTGCCGGCTGAAAATGCGGCGATGAAAAACAAGGTGGCGCCAGCCGGCTGGACCTATAGCAACATCGATTACATGCGCGACCAGCTTAAGCAGCTGGGCTTTGGCTACGACTGGGATCGTGAACTGGCTACTTGCCAGCCTCAATATTATCGCTGGGAACAGTGGTTGTTTACCCGCCTGTTCAAGAAGGATCTGGTCTACAAAAAAACCGCCGCGGTGAACTGGTGCCCGCACGATAAAACGGTGCTCGCCAATGAGCAGGTAATCGACGGCAAATGCTGGCGTTGCGATAACTCGGTAGAGCGGCGCGAGATTGCGCAGTGGTTCATGAGAATCACCGACTACGCTGAAGAGCTGCTGAGCGGACTCGACCAGCTGGATGAATGGCCGGAAATGGTGCGCACCATGCAGCGCAACTGGATCGGGCGCTCCGAAGGCGTGGAGTTGCAGTTCGAGGTTGAAGGCGAAGCGACGTTAACCGTCTACACTACTCGCCCCGATACCCTCATGGGCGTGACCTACGTGGCGGTAGCTGCCGAACATGCGCTGGCGAAAAAAGCCGCTGCTGATAATCCCGAATTGCAGGCCTTCCTGGAAGAGTGCAAACATTCCGGCGTCGCCGAAGCCGACATGGCCACCATGGAGAAGAAGGGCATGGATACCGGCCAGATGGCGCGCCATCCACTCACCGGTGAGCAGGTGCCCGTGTGGGTGGCGAATTTCGTGCTTGCCGAATACGGCTCGGGCGCGGTGATGTCGGTGCCGGCGCATGATGTTCGTGACCACGCTTTCGCCAAAACCTACGGCCTGCCGATCAAGGCGGTGATTGCACCGGTCGATGGCAGTGAAGTCTCTACGCAGGAGCAGGCCTTTGTCGAAAAAGGCGTGTTGAAAAATTCGGGCGAGTTTGACGGCCTGACTTCGCAGCAGGCGTTCGATGCCATCGCGGAAAAATTGCAGTCCATGGATAAGGGCGAAAAACAGGTGAATTTCCGCCTGCGCGACTGGGGGGTTTCCCGCCAGCGTTACTGGGGCACGCCGATCCCGATCATCAACTGTGAACAGTGCGGCGCGGTGGCGGTGCCGGAAGCGCAGCTGCCGGTGCTGCTGCCCGAGGATGTCGATTTCAGCGAAGTCATCGGTTCGCCAATCAAGCAGATGCCGGCTTTTTACGAAACTACCTGCCCAACCTGTGGCGGCAAGGCCGAGCGCGAAACCGACACCTTCGATACTTTTTTTGAATCCTCCTGGTACTACGCCCGCTTCACCTGCCCCGATGCCGAACAGATGCTGGATGAGCGCGCCCGCTACTGGCTGCCGGTCGATCAGTATATCGGCGGCGTGGAACACGCGGTGCTGCATCTGCTATACGCGCGCTTCTTTCATAAACTCATGCGCGATGAAGGTCTGGTCGACGGCGACGAGCCGTTCAAACGACTGCTGACCCAGGGCATGGTGCTGAAAGACGGCAGCAAAATGTCCAAGTCGAAAGGCAACACGGTCGACCCGCAGGATCTGATCAAGGCATACGGCGCGGACACCGTGCGCCTGTTCACCATGTTCGCCGCACCGCCGGAGCAGTCGCTGGAATGGGCCGATAGCGGCGTGGAAGGCGCGTCGCGTTTCCTCCAGCGGCTGTGGAAACTGGTGGAAGAAAACATCAGCAGCCAGTCGTTGCCGATTGATGGCGCGGCGCTCAATGCCGAACAAAAAGAGCTGCGCCGCAAGGTGCACGAAACCCTGCGCAAGGTGAGCGATGACATTGGTCGCCGTTATACTTTTAATACTGCGATTGCGGCGGTGATGGAGCTGATCAACGAGCTGGCCAAATGCAGGGATGACAGCAAGCAGGGCCGCGCCATCATGCGCGAAGCGATAGAGCTGATCACGCTGATGCTGTCACCGATTGTGCCGCACATCACCCAGCAGCTCTGGCAGGAGCTGGGCCATGAAGGCCTGGTTGCCGAAGCCCGCTGGCCGATGCCCGATGAGTCGGCGCTGGTGCGCGATGAAATTGAAATGATCATTCAGGTGAACGGCAAGCTGCGCTCGAAAATCACCGTGCCCGCCAACGCCGACAAGGCCACGGTCGAAGTGTTGGCCCTGCAGGATGAAAAAATCATCGGCAACATCGAAGGCAAAAGCGTGCGCAAGGTCATCGTGGTGCCGGGGCGACTGGTTAATCTGGTCGTGGCGTAATGAAGCGACTGACTCATCGGCATAAGGCTTTTGTTCTGGTACTGATTGCGCTCGCGGGCGTGCAAACAGGCTGCGGCTTTCATCCGCGAGGTGAAATCAGTCTGCCGAATTTCATCACGCCCATCTTTGTCGACCTGAGCGCCAGCGATGATCCGCTGGGGCGTGAGCTGATGATCCTGTTGTCTGCCTCGGGCGCGAACAATCTGGCTAATTCGGCGGGTGAAGCTGAAACCATCCTGACGGTTTCTGATGTGCGCCAGCGGCAGCGACTTGCGGCGGTGGATGATCAGGGCCGGGCGCGTGAATACGAGCTGAATTATCAGTTTCAGTACGAATTGAAAAAAACTTCTGCGAGCGATGCCGGGGCGGAAATTATAAAAACCAACGAGATTAAACTGAAAAGGGGTCTGTTGTTTGATCCCGATAATGTTCTGGCAACGGGCCACGAAGAAAATGCCCTGTATGCCGAGATGCGCAAAACTGCCGCGCGTCTGGTATTCAGGCAGCTGAGCGCGAGCAGGCCCGCCGACGCGCAGCCCGCCGAAGCCCGGCCCGTTTTGCAGCAGGAATAAACCGGTTCTAAAGAATGAATGTCCGTCCCGATCAGCTCTCCTCAGTTTTAGCCAAACGGCTCTATCCGGTCTATCTGGTCAGTGGCAATGAGCCGCTACAGGCGATGGAAGCCACCGACCTGATTCGCTCGAGCTGCCGTGAACAGGGCTATGCCGAACGGGAAATTTTTGAAGTCGATGCCA